>CBFGOD010000078.1:0-12832 GCA_965650295.1 uncultured Shinella sp.
GGCGAATCAGTGGACGACGCGGCCTTGGGTGACTATCTAAGGGAAAGTCACGGTCTGGTGGCGGCGAAGTTGACGCGCAAGGCCCGTGCCGATCTTGGCTTAATGCGCGAATGAACGCAATCGCGTGATTTGTAATGATCGCGGGCTTTATCCCCGCCATAAAGCCGGTAATATTGGCCGTTAATGCTATGTTGATTTGTGACGGCTTAGCATTCGGTGTTTAAACGGGGAATGCGTTGCAACCGGTTCAAGGGCGTCGCCCGGGCCGGTCAGTACCCCTGGAGCTTTTGAAGGATGCCACGTGCCTCCGACAAGGGCGGTTTGAGTGGTCCGGCCATCTTCGCGAGAGATGAACGGCGTGCTGGAAGGAAAGTGATATGAGCAAGGTCAGCGGCAGCAACGGCGGCGACTCCAAGAATACCCTTTACTGCTCCTTCTGCGGCAAGAGCCAGCACGAGGTCCGCAAGCTTATTGCCGGACCGACCGTGTTCATCTGCGATGAATGCGTCGAATTGTGCATGGACATCATCCGCGAGGAGAACAAGACCTCGATGGTGAAATCCCGTGACGGCGTTCCCACGCCGCAGGATATCATCAAGGTTCTCGACGAATATGTCATCGGCCAGCAGCAGGCCAAGCGCATCCTGTCGGTGGCGGTACACAACCACTACAAGCGCCTGGCGCATGCCGCCAAGGGCTCCGACGTGGAACTGGCCAAGTCGAACATCATGCTGGTCGGCCCGACGGGCTGCGGCAAGACGTACCTTGCCCAGACGCTCGCCCGCATCATCGACGTGCCCTTCACCATGGCCGACGCCACGACGCTCACCGAAGCCGGTTATGTCGGTGAAGACGTCGAAAACATCATCCTGAAGCTTCTTCAGGCCGCCGACTACAATGTCGAGCGTGCGCAGCGCGGCATCGTCTATATCGACGAAGTCGACAAGATCTCGCGCAAGTCCGACAACCCGTCCATCACCCGTGACGTATCGGGCGAGGGCGTGCAGCAGGCGCTTCTGAAGATCATGGAAGGCACGGTTGCCTCGGTGCCCCCGCAGGGTGGCCGCAAGCATCCGCAGCAGGAGTTCCTGCAGGTCGACACGACGAACATCCTGTTCATCTGCGGCGGCGCCTTCGCCGGCCTCGACAAGATCATCTCCGCCCGCGGCGAGAAGACCTCGATCGGCTTCGGCGCGCTGGTCCGTTCGCCGGAAGATCGCCGCGTCGGCGAAGTCCTGCGCGAACTGGAGCCGGAAGACCTGGTCAAGTTCGGCCTCATCCCGGAATTCATCGGCCGTCTGCCGGTTCTGGCGACGCTTGAAGACCTCGACGAGGACGCGCTGATCCAGATCCTGTCGGAGCCGAAGAACGCGCTGATCAAGCAGTACCAGCGCCTGTTCGAGATGGAAGACGTGGAACTGACCTTCCACGAGGACGCCCTGCGCGAAATCGCCAAGCGTGCGATCATCCGCAAGACCGGCGCCCGCGGCCTGCGTTCGATCATGGAGAAGATCCTGCTCGACACGATGTTCGAACTGCCGACGCTGGAAGGCGTGCGCGAAGTGGTCATCTCCGACGAGGTGGTCCGTGGTTCGGCCCGTCCGCTCTACATCTACTCGGAGCGCTCCGAGGAGAAGGCCAACGTTTCGGCCTGATCGTCCGAAAATCGTTCAGGAAGGACCCGCCGCCGGCGGGTCTTTTCGTTTGAGAACATCTAGTGACATTTCGTGACTGGTCGCCTTGGTGCGAAAAGGTCATGATGATGAACCTTCCGCTGCTTCGACAGGGCGTTGCGAAACGTTATCAGTCAAGCGAATATGGAAGACTTCGATTCTGTGTCTCGCGTATGCTCCGGCGGCTTTGCCGGAGGAAGGCCGCAAGTTCCGCGACAGCGCGGAAGACTAGACTTCCTGTCGTTGGTTCGTCTTGTTCGCAGTGGAGTGGGGCACTCCGCAACCGGGCTTGAAAATGCGTCAACCGCACGCCACTTGTGGATGGAAAAGATCGCCGGCCCGGTGTCCCCAAACACCGATTGGACCGGTTCCCGGAAACGGGACGTTTGAAAGGAAATGACATGACGAAGAAGACGTCTGCGCCGCACGATTCCTCGGCCTTCCCGGTCCTGCCCCTGCGCGACATCGTGGTGTTCCCGCACATGATCGTGCCGCTGTTCGTCGGTCGCGAAAAGTCGATCCGCGCGCTGGAAGAAGTGATGGGCACCGACAAGCAGATCATGCTTGCCACCCAGATCAACGCCTCCGACGACGATCCGGAAACCGACGCCATCTACCGCATCGGCACCGTCGCCAACGTTCTCCAGCTCTTGAAGCTGCCCGACGGCACCGTCAAGGTTCTGGTTGAGGGCCGTGCCCGCGCCGAAATCGACGGCTATACCGACCGTGAAGAATTCTATGAGGCTATGGCCCATGTCCTGGCCGAGCCGGAGGAAGATCCGGTCGAGATCGAGGCGCTGTCGCGCTCGGTCGTCTCCGAGTTCGAGAACTACGTAAAGCTCAACAAGAAGATTTCGCCCGAAGTCGTCGGTGCCGCGAGCCAGATCGAGGATTACTCGAAGCTCGCCGACACGGTCGCCTCGCACCTCTCCATCAAGATCGTCGAGAAGCAGGAAATGCTCGAGACGACGAGCGTCAAGCTGCGCCTCGAAAAGGCGCTCGGCTTCATGGAAGGCGAGATCTCCGTCCTGCAGGTCGAAAAGCGCATCCGCTCGCGTGTAAAGCGCCAGATGGAGAAGACCCAGCGCGAATATTACCTCAATGAGCAGATGAAGGCGATCCAGAAGGAGCTCGGCGACGGCGAAGATGGTCGCGACGAGATGGCCGAACTGGAAGAGAAGATCTCCAAGGTCAAGCTTTCCAAGGAGGCCCGTGAAAAGGCCGACGCGGAACTCAAGAAGCTGCGCCAGATGAGCCCGATGTCGGCGGAAGCCACCGTCGTGCGCAACTATCTCGACTGGCTCACGGGCATTCCGTGGGGCAAGAAGTCGAAGATCAAGACCGACCTCAACGCTGCGGAAAAAGTCCTCGACGAGGATCATTTCGGCCTCGACAAGGTCAAGGAGCGCATCGTCGAATATCTCGCCGTGCAGGCGCGTTCGACCAAGATCAAAGGCCCGATCCTGTGCCTCGTCGGCCCTCCGGGCGTCGGCAAGACGTCGCTTGCCAAGTCGATCGCCAAGGCGACCGGCCGCGAATATATCCGCATGGCGCTCGGTGGCGTTCGTGACGAAGCCGAAATCCGCGGTCACCGCCGCACCTATATCGGCTCGATGCCCGGCAAGGTCATCCAGTCGATGAAGAAGGCGAAGAGGTCCAACCCGCTCTTCCTGCTCGATGAAATCGACAAGATGGGCATGGATTTCCGCGGCGATCCGTCTTCGGCCCTGCTCGAGGTGCTGGATCCGGAACAGAACTCGACCTTCATGGATCACTACCTGGAAGTCGAATACGACCTGTCCAACGTCATGTTCGTGACGACGGCGAACACGCTGAACATTCCGGCGCCCCTGATGGACCGCATGGAAGTGATCCGCATCGCCGGCTACACGGAAGAGGAAAAGCTGGAAATCGCCAAGCGGCACCTGCTGCCCAAGGCGATCCGCGACCACGCGCTGCAGCCGAAGGAGTTTTCGGTCACCGACGGCGCGCTGATGGCGGTCATCCAGCAGTACACCCGCGAGGCGGGCGTCAGAAACTTCGAGCGTGAACTGATGAAGCTCGGCCGCAAGGCGGTCACCGAGATCATCAAGGGCAAGTCGAAGAGGGTCGAAGTCACGGCTGACAACATCCATGACTTCCTCGGCGTTCCGCGCTTCCGCCACGGCGAAGCCGAGCGCGAGGATCAGGTCGGCGTCGTCACGGGTCTTGCCTGGACGGAAGTCGGCGGCGAGCTGCTCACCATCGAAGGCGTCAGCCTGCCGGGTGGCAAGGGCCGCATGACGGTCACGGGCAACCTGAAAGACGTGATGAAGGAATCGATTTCGGCAGCGGCCTCCTATGTCCGCTCGCGCGCCGTCGATTTCGGCATCGAGCCGCCGCGCTTCGACAAGACCGACATCCACGTGCACGTGCCGGAAGGTGCGACGCCGAAGGACGGTCCGTCGGCCGGCATTGCCATGGCGACCGCCATCGTCTCCATCATGACCGGTATTCCGGTCTCGAAGGACATCGCGATGACGGGTGAAGTGACGCTGCGTGGCCGGGTTCTGCCGATCGGCGGCCTGAAGGAAAAGCTGCTCGCGGCCCTTCGCGGCGGTATCAAGAAGGTGCTGATCCCGGAAGAAAACGCCAAGGATCTGGCGGATATTCCGGATAATGTGAAGAACAGCATGGAGATCGTTCCGGTCTCGCGCATGGGCGAGGTCATCGAGCATGCGCTGCTGCGCAAGCCCGAGCCGATCGAGTGGGACGGAACGGCCGAAGCGGCCAAGGTTCCGCCGGTCGAATCGTCCGAAGACGGCACCGGCGCCATCGCGCATTGAGCCTTGATGGCGGGTGAAATGCCCGCCGTTTTGGAGCCAAACTGGAAAAGACCGGCCCCTGGGCCGGTCTTTTTCGTTGAAAAGCGTGTGTAAACCCCGGATTCTCAGGGGATTGCGGCGAAATATTCTTGCGGGACGAGGGGCGATGCGTATTCTGCCCCCGACTTGTATGAGTCGTTTCAAACCGTATGAAAGGGGTGGAAACATGAACAAGAATGAACTCGTATCCGCGGTCGCCGAGAAGTCTGGCCTCTCCAAGACGGACGCAGCATCGGCTGTCGACGCCGTTTTCGAGACGATCCAGGGCGAACTCAAGAACGGTGGCGACGTTCGTCTCGTCGGTTTCGGCAATTTCTCCGTATCGCGTCGTGAAGCTTCGAAGGGCCGTAACCTTTCGACCGGCGCCGAGATCGAGATCCCGGCTCGCAACGTGCCGAAGTTCTCGGCCGGCAAGGGCCTGAAGGACGCCGTCAACGGCTGATCCGAAGCCAATGTGTCAGCCCCAGGCTTTGGGTCGGGGGCTTGCATTGTGTCGCAGATCTGAAGTTCGGCAGTGTCCCGGACGCGTTCGCGACGCGTGGTGCTGCAGGGCAGAGCGGTTACCCACTCCGCCGCAAATCCTGAATTTCAGGTTCGGGGTCCGGTTCATCCGGGCCCCTTTTTGTTTGGCATCGGACGGGTGTGGGACCGTCGCCGAAGTGTCATGCGCCTGTAACACGAAAGCCTCAGAACCGCCGGGTTCGTTCATCCCGGAGGATTTCATGAAAACCCGTTCGCTCACCGCTGCTTTTGCGGCGGTTCTCGCCGCATCGGTGGCCTCTGCCGCCAGCGCCGAGCCCGTATTCAATCGTATTGCATCCTTCGCCGTTGCCGATAACCTGCCCGAGGGCAAGGACAGGGCGACGCCGACCTCGGCGGAAATCATCGCCGCTTCCGAAGACGGCAATACGCTCGTCTATTCCGACAGCCCGAACAAGGCGATCGGCATCATCGACATCACCGACGCCAAGGCCCCGAAGGCCGGTGGTTCGGTCTCCTTCGAAGGTGAGCCGACGTCGGTTGCCGTTGCCGCCGGCAAGGCGCTCGTCGCCGTCAACACGCGTGAAAGCTTCGTCAAACCGTCGGGCGTGCTGGCCCAGGTCGACCTCGCTTCGAAAAAGATTGACGCGACCTGCGATCTCGGCGGCCAGCCGGACTCTATTGCGCTGAACAAGGACAAGACGATCGCCGCCATCGCCATCGAGAACGAGCGCGATGAAGAGGTCAATGACGGTGACCTGCCGCAGATGCCGGCCGGCGACGTCGTCCTCCTGTCGCTGAAGGATGGCGTCGTCGATTGCGGCTCGATCAAGCATGTCACGCTCACCGGCCTTGCCGATGTTGCCGGTGAAGACCCGGAGCCGGAATTCGTCTCCTTCAACAGCCAGGACGAAGTCGCCCTGACGCTGCAGGAAAACAACTACATCGTCATCCTCGACGGCAAGACCGGCACGGTGAAGAGCCATTTCTCCGCCGGCAAGGTCAGCCTGGAAGGCGTCGATACCAAGAAGGACGGCGCGCTGAAGTTCACCGGCGAGATCAAGGACGTCGCGCGCGAGCCCGACGCCGTGAAGTGGCTGGACGACAACCGCATCGTCGTCGCCAATGAAGGCGACTGGAAGGGCGGCGCGCGCGGCTTCACGATCTTCGACAATGACGGCAAGGTTCTCTACGAGAATGGCGCTGCCTTCGAGCGCGAGATTGCCAAGCTCGGCCACTACCCGGACAAGCGCAACAAGAAGGGTATCGAGCCGGAAGGCCTTGAGGCCGCCAAGTTCGGCGACGACAACCTGTTCTTCGTGCTGGCCGAGCGTGCCTCGGTCGTCGGCGTCTACAAGGATACCGGCGCCGAGCCCGAGCTTCTGCAGATCCTGCCGTCGGGCATCAGCCCGGAAGGCGCTGTCGCGATCCCCGGCCGCAACCTGCTGGCGACCGCCAACGAAGCGGACCTGGTCGAAGACGGTGGCGCGCGCTCGCATGTCATGCTCTTCGAGCGGGCCGAAGGCGAAGCCGCCTATCCGCAGATCGTCTCCACCGAGAAGGACGGCGAGCTGATCGGCTTCGGCGCGCTTTCGGGCCTCGCACCGGTCAAGGACAAGCCGGGCACGCTCGTCGCCGTCAACGACAGCTTCTACGCCTCGCAGCCGACGATCTTCACGATCGACGCCACCGCGAAACCGGCGAAGATCGTCGATGCGCTGCGCATCACCCGCAACGGTGCGGCCGCCCAGAAACTCGACAGCGAAGGCCTGACGCCGGATGGTGAAGGCGGCTACTGGCTTGCCAATGAAGGCGATGCCGACAAGCTCTACGCCCATGCCATCATCCATGTGAACGAAAAGGGCGAGATCGACAAGGAAATCGCCATTCCCGCCGAGCTGCGCGCCCATGAAAAGCGCTTCGGCTTCGAGGGCATCACCAGTGTCGGCGAAGGCGACGACCTGACGCTGTGGATGGCCGTGCAGCGCGAATGGGCCGATGACGAGAAGGGCTTCGTGAAGCTCGTCTCCTACAAGCCGTCGTCCAAGGAGTGGGGCGCCGTGCGCTACCCGCTCGAAAAGACGGAAAGCGGCTGGGTCGGCCTGTCGGAAATCACCGCAAACGGCGACTACGCCTATATCATCGAGCGTGACAACCTGATCGGCCAGGCGGCGAAGCTGAAGAAGCTCTACCGCGTCGCCCTTGCCGACCTCAAGCCGGCCAAGCTCGGCGGCGCGCTGCCTGTTATCAAGAAGGAAGAGGTCCGCGACCTCATTCCCGACCTCAAGGCCACCAACGGCTACGTCGTCGACAAGGTCGAAGGCTTCACCATCGACGCCGCCGGCAACGGCTTCGTCGTGACCGACAATGACGGCGTCGACGATTCCTCCGGCGAAACGTTGTTTTTCGGCATCGGCCCGATCAACGCGATGTAACCATCGGCAGTCCGGCGTCTTCCTTTGAGGGGAGGCGCCGGGCAGCTGGTTACCGGACACGCAAATGAAAAGGCCGGGATCTTACGATCCCGGCCTTTTCGATTGTCACAATGTTCAAACTAGCTCACGGCTTGCAGTGAACGCTGAGGCGCCACACCGGCATCATCAGCGCTCTTGTCTCGTTCCCGTTGCAGCTCGTCGGTCTTCTCGCTGAGACAGCGGATGATTTCCTTCATATGCTGCTTCTGATCTTCGGTCAGAACGGCGAAGATCGCTTCGATCGTCTTGTGTTGCGGCTGCTGGGCGGCCGAAATGACGGTCCGGCCCATATCCGTAATCGAGACGATCTTGGCACGGCGGTCCTTCGGATCGGGATCGCGCTTGACCAGCTTGTCGCGCTCAAGACCATCGATCGCTTCCGTCACCGTACGGGGTGCGAAACCAAGGGCGCAGGCAATATCGGTCGACCGCTGGGGACCCTGGCATTCCAGAAGAAGCAGGAACTTGCTGCGGGCGAGCGACACACCTTCGTCCATCATGCACTCATTCACCAGGCGGCTGACCTGATGGTAGAGTTTGAACATGCCTTGGGAGATTTCTATCGTGCTACTCATGAGGTGGAATATAGGTATTATGAGGGACCATGTCAAATGATCACGAAGTTTTTCGGATAATTTGATCATATATATTGAACGATCACTGTAAATGCGAACGGTCATGCCGCCAGCATTATTCTCGGCTTTTCGGCGTCCTTTTCCGGGTGGGGTGATTTCTCCCTGCATAACGGCGCCCTTTCGCCCGCAAGCATTGACCCGGGAGAGGGGGGAGGCGATTGTCCGGCCATGCCTTTCCGCTTCCTCCACACCGCAGACCTGCATCTCGATTCGCCGCTTTCCTCGCTGGCGCTGCGCAATGCCGAGCTCGGCGACCTCGTGCGCGGCGCGACGCGCAAGGCGCTGACACGCATCGTCGATCTGGCCATCGGTGAAGCGGTGGATGCGGTACTGATCGCCGGCGATCTCTATGATGGGGCGCAGACCTCGATGGCCACCGCGCTCTTCCTGATGGGGGAAATGCGGCGGCTGGATGCGGCCGGCATCCGCGTCTTCCTCATCCGCGGCAACCACGATGCGCAGTCGCAGATCACCCGCGAACTGACCTTTCCGCCCAACGTGCATCTCTTCGACGGGCGCGGCAAACCGGTCAAAGCCGGCGCGCTGGAAAACGGCCGGGACATCCACGTGCACGGCGTCAGCTTCGCTCAGCCGCATGCGCCGACCTCGCTGCTTCCGACGTTCCGCGCACCCATCGCGGATGCCGTGAATATCGGCATGCTGCATACGAGCCTTGCCGGTGGCAGCCGCCACGATCCCTATGCGCCGACGAGCGTTGCGGACCTTGCCACCCACGGCTTCGACTATTGGGCGCTTGGCCACATCCACCAGCGGCGCGTGCATCAGGAACGCCCCTGGATCGTCATGCCCGGAAATCCGCAGGGCCGTGACATCAATGAAGGCGGCGCCAAGGGCGTCACGCTCGCCACGATCGGCGAG
The DNA here is from genome assembly GCA_965650295.1 of uncultured Shinella sp. Taxonomy (GTDB): domain Bacteria; phylum Pseudomonadota; class Alphaproteobacteria; order Rhizobiales; family Rhizobiaceae; genus Shinella. Next base: position 9,006 of record CBFGOD010000078.1, read on the forward strand.
GATGGCGTCATCACCTGCGAGGAGCGTCCCATCGCCGTCGCGGTGTTCGAGCGTCTGTTCGTCGACTTCTCCGGCATAGACGACTGGTCGGGCATGCTCGATCGCACGGAAGCCACGCTGGCCAAAGCCCGCGCGGTCGCAAACGGCGCCCATCTCGTCGCGCGTCTCGCCATGACGGGAGCGACCCCGCTCGCCTGGCGTTTGCGGCGCGATGAAGACCTGTTGCTCGGCGAGGTTCAGAACCTTGCCGCCTCGCTCGGCGAATGCTGGATCGAGGCCGTGGAACTCGCCGTGTCCGCGCCGCTCGCCGCTGCCGGTGCCGATGCGGGGCCGGTCACCGAACTCGCCCGGCTGATGCGCGAGGATGTCGTGACGACCCATGCCTATCGTGCGGAACTGCGCGAGACGCTGGCGGATGTGCTGCGCCAGTTGCCCAAGGAGGCGCGCAGCCTGCTGGCGGGCGATGAGGCGGCGGAGGAGACCTTGCTTTCCGATCTCGCGCTCGAGGGATCGGATGCCGTATTGGCGCGCCTCGGCGGCGAAGGCGAGAGGGCCTGATGCGTCTCGACCGTCTCGATCTCACCCGCTACGGCAAGTTCACTGAGCGCAGCCTCGATTTCGGCGCGGCGCAACCGGGAAAGCCGGATTTCCATCTCGTCTACGGCCCCAACGAGGCCGGCAAGTCGACGCTGTTTTCCGCCTATCTCGACGTGCTCTTCGGCATCGAGCGCACCAGCGCCTACGGCTTCCTGCATCCCTATGCGCTGATGCGTGTCGGCGGCCGCTTCTCCGTCGGCACGGAATATCACGAGGCCTATCGCCTGAAGCGCAACCAGGCCTCGCTCGTCACCGCCGATGACCGGCCCCTGCCGGATATGCTTTTCGCCTCCGTACTCGGCGGCATGGACCGCAATGCCTATCGTACGATGTTCTCGCTGGATGACGAGAGCATTGAAAAGGGCGGCGAGGACATTCTGAAAAGCGAAGGCGAACTTGGCGCCATGCTGTTTTCCGCCAGCTCGGGCCTCTCCGACATGGCATCCAGCCTTGCCGCTTTGAAAGCCCAGGCCGACGACTTCTACCGCCCCGCCGGCCGCCGGCATGGGCTCTCAACGTTGAAAGCCGAAATCGAGGCACTCGCCGCCGAGCGCAAGGCGCTGGATATCGCGGCGCGCGACTACGGCATCCTGGTGCGCGAACGCGATGCCGCCGCCGAGCACCACGAGATGGTGACCGCGGCACGTGTCGTTGCGCGCGCCGCCCTCCAGCAGGCCGAACGCTGCCTGACCGCGCTGCCCACCCTTGCGCGTCTGCGGGCGCTGCGCATGGAACTCGGCGCTTTCGACCTCGGCGAAACGCCGCCCGCAACCTGGCGCGGATTGACGGGCGAACTTGCCCGCGAGGAGGCGGAAATCGCAGCCCGCGCGGCGCGGGTGTTTGGCGAGCGCGAGCGCTGCACGGCGGAACAGGCCGGGCTTGAGCAAGACGACGCGGTCTTTGCCGTGGAAGCGGACCTCGCGGCACTCTCCGGTTCCGCGCTGGAGGCCCGCTTCCGCACCGCCACGCAGGACCTCGCCTCCTGCATCGCCGATCGCGACAGGCTCGCCCTGACGATTGCCGCGAGCATCCAGGCTCTGAACCTGCCGGCGCAGACGGATCCCGCCGATATTCTGTTGCCCGCCGGCCTTGCCGAGCGGCTGACCGGCCTGCTTTCCCGCCGCGCAGCCCTTGCCGAGCGCCGCGAGATTGCCCGGCGCGAATTGAAGGACGCGGAAGAGGTGCGGGAGGCCGCGCGTGAAAAGGCGGAAGCCTTTGCCGGGGCGGAGGCTGGCGGCGACGATGAAACGCAATCCGCGCTCTCCGCCGCCCTGCGTGCCGCCCGCTCGGGTGATCTTCCGGCCCGCCTGCGGGAAAGCCGTCGGCTTGTGGCGCTCGCGCGGCAGGAGGCCGATATGGCCAGGACGCGTCTTTCCCCATGGTCCGGTACGGATGCCGCGCTGGAAAGCATGGCCGTGCCGACCGCATCCGCGCTGGAGGACCTGCGCCGGCGGCAGGAGGCCGCATCGGAAGCGCTGCGCCGGCATAGAGAACAGGTTGCGATAGCCGAACGCGACGCCGCGTCCGCCAAGGCGATGCTGACCGCGCTGGTGACGGCAACGGGGGCGGCGGGCGAAGAGCATGCCGGGCAACTCCGGGACCTGCGCGATGCGGCCTGGCAGGCCCATCTCACCCGTCTCGACCGCGACACGGCGGCCGTCTTCGAGGCGCGCATGCAGGACGATGACCGTGCCCGCGAGGCAAGATTGCGCAATGCCGACCGCCTCTCCGAAATCCGCCTGCTGGAGCGCTCCGTCGCCGAAGGGGCCGCCCGGCTCGATATTCTCACGCGCGAAACGGCGCGGCTCGAGAAGGTCGTGGCGAGTGCCGAGAATGAGGTTGCCATTTGCGTCGCAAGCGCAGGTCTTCCGGCTGGTTCCACGCTTCAGGATCTGTCCACCTGGCTGGAGCGGCGTGCGCTTGCGCTGGAGAAGGCTGCGGCGCTGGGCCGTCTGATGGTCGAAGCCGGACTTGTCGAGAACGAGGCCCGCGATGTCTCGACCCGATTTGCGAAATTCCTGTCAGGTGGCGTGGCGGAGGGCACGACTTTCGAGGAAATGCTGTTCCTCGCCGAAGACAGGCAGGACGCCCTGAAGGCAGCGCAGACGCAGCGACTGACGGCAATCGAGCGGCTCGCCCGCGCGACGGCGGATGTCGAGGCGCGGGGCAGGGCGGCCGAGGAGGCCGGTGCTGCCGACGCCGCTTGGCTGGAGGCCTGGAGCCAGGCAATCGCCGGTACATGGCTGGCGACGGGCGCTGCTCCCGCCGAGCCGGAGCGCATCGCCGCTCTGCTGCCAGGATTGCAGGCTCTGGCGCAGAATGTCGAGCGTCGCGCCGAATTCGATCACCGTATCGCGGCAATGCAACGGGACCAACAGGACTACGGCAATCACGCAAGCCGGCTGGCCGCGACGCTTTCGCAGCCCTTCGATGCGGACGACCCGCTCGCCACCATAGCCGCCATCGGCCGCCGTCTCGCCGAAGCCGGAACGGTGCGCGACAAGGCGAAAGCCATCGACGACATGCTGGCCAGGCTGGATGACGAGGAGAGGGCGCTCGATGAGCGGCGCACCGTGCTGGCCGCGCGGCTTGGCGAAATCTTCACTTTCCTCGGCTGCGACAGCCTCGCCGAGGCCGAAGTCCTGCTCGAAGCCCATCGGCAGCGTGAGGACCTTCGTGGGCGCATCGTCGAGGTTGGGCGTGATCTCGTTCAGCAGATGCGCGTTGCTACCATCGATGAAGCCGAGGCGCTTCTGGCGGTTGTCGATGAGGCCCAGCTCGTGGCCGAAAAGGTTGATCTCGCCGCGCGGCTCGATGGTCTCGACAAAGAGGTCGAGGAACAGCATGTCGCGCGGGCGCGGGCCGAGGAGGCGCTGGCAAAGGTCGCCGGCAGCGATGCGGCGGCGGTGCTGGAGGAGCGACGGCGTACGGCTTTGGTGGATCTGGCGGAGAAATCACGGCGCTACATGGCGACACGCGCCGGCATTCTGGCGGCCGAGCAGGCACTGCGGCTCTACCGCGAGCGCCATCGCAGCGCCATGATGGAGCGGGCGTCGAAGACATTTCGCGATATCACCGGCGGCGAATATGCCGGCCTTTCGACGATGCTGGAGAAGGAGGGCGAGTTCCTCGTCGCCAACGCGGCCTCCGGCGCCTCGAAACTGGCAAAGGACCTCTCGAAGGGCACGCGCTTCCAGCTCTATCTCGCGTTGCGCGTCGCCGGGTATCAT
>CBFGOD010000079.1:0-12814 GCA_965650295.1 uncultured Shinella sp.
CGAGGCTCAGCCAGCCCTCCGGCTTGCGTTCCGTGGCGGTGGCGATCTTCGCGCCGCCGGTCGTCAGGCGGCCATGGGCGCCGGGGCCGATGCCGACATAGTCGCCATAGCGCCAGTAGGTCAGGTTATGGCGGCTCTCGCAGCCGGGGCGGGCATGGTTGGAGACCTCATAGGCCGGCATGCCCTCGCGCTCGGTGATCTCCTGCGTCGCCTCGTAGAGCACGGCGGATTGTTCGCCATCGGGCACGATCAGCTTGCCGGCCTTGTGAAGGCCATAGAAGGGCGTGCCCTCCTCGATGGTGAGCTGGTAGAGCGAGAGGTGATCGACGGCATAGGAGACGGCCTCCTTCAGCTCGCGGTCCCAGTCCTCTACGGTCTGGTTCGGGCGGGCATAGATGAGGTCGAAGGACATGCGCGGAAAAATGTCGCGCGCCAGCCGGATGGCCTTCAAGGCATCGGCGACATCGTGCAGGCGTCCCAGGAATTTCAGGTCGCGATCGTTCAGCGCCTGCACACCTAAAGAAACACGATTGACGCCGGCGGCGCGATAGCCGCGAAAACGCTCGGCCTCGACACTGGAGGGGTTGGCCTCCATGGTGATCTCGATACCGTCAGGCACATGCCAGTGGCGGGCGATGCCGTTGAGGATCGCGTCCACCGTCTCCGGCGCCATCAGCGAGGGCGTGCCGCCGCCCATGAAGATGCTGGTGACGGTGCGCGAGCCGGTCATCCGGCGCATCGTCGCCATCTCCTTCAAAAAGGCCTGCACGAAGCGCGGCTGGTCGACCGGCTGGTGGCGCACATGGCTGTTGAAGTCGCAATAGGGGCATTTGGCGGCACAGAACGGCCAGTGCACATAGATGCCGAAGCCGGGATCGGAGAGATCCGGTGTGAAGCTCGGCCGCATGTCGAAGGGCACTGCCGTCATGTATCTTTTACGCCTTCAGGCAGGTTTCGACGAAGATCTTGAAGGCACGCGCCCGGTGCGACAGGGCCGTGGCATCACCGGGCTTCCAGCCGTGTTTTTCCTCCGCGCTCATCTCCCCGAAGGTCGTCGCGTAGCCCTCGGGCTGGAACACGGGGTCATAGCCAAAGCCCTTTTCGCCGCGCGGCGGCCAGACGACGGTGCCTTCCACTTCGCCGCGGAAGAGTTCGGTGTGGCCATCCGGCCAGGCAAGGCAGAGCACGGAAACGAAGCGCGCGGTGCGATCCTTCGCCTCGCTAGCGCCCTTCTCGGCGAGCGCCTTTTCGACCTTTTCCATGGCCATCGCGAAATCGCGCGTGCCGTCTGCCTTTTCCGCCCAGTTGGCGGTGTAGACGCCCGGCGCGCCGTCGAGCGCATCGATCACGAGGCCGGAATCGTCCGACAGCGCCGGCAGGCCCGAGGCCTTGGCGGAGGCGAGCGCCTTGATCGCGGCGTTTTCCTCGAAGGTCGTGCCGGTTTCATCCGGCTCGTCGAATTTCAGTTCGGCGGCGGATTTGGCGGAAAAGCCGAAGGGGCCGATCAGGTCCTCGATCTCGCGGATCTTTCCGGCATTGTGGCTGGCGACGACGATCGTCTTGGTGTCGAGCTTGCGCATAAGGATCCTAAGCGATGTTCCACAGACCGGGCTCGGCACATTCGAGGCTGTTGCCGGCGGGGTCGCGGAAATAGATGGAGCGGGCGCCGTTCGGCCAGCGAAAGTCCGCTTCGATGGTGATGCCGGCTTCTATGAGCCTTTTTGCCCAGAAATCAAGCTCTGGCCCCGGAACCCGGAAACAGGCATGGCCCGCACCCGTCGCCCCGTGCACCGGCACGGGGAAGGCCTGCGGCGGTGGCGGGTGGATGGTCTCCTGCGGATTGAAGATCAGGAGAACGCCGGGACCGCAACGGAAGAAGACATGGCGGTCCGCCTGCCGGGTGATCTTTTCCAGCCCCAGAATGCCGCCATAGAAGGCTTCCGCCGCGTCGAGGTCGTCAGCATAGAGCGCTGTTTCGAGAATGCCTTCGATCGCGGCGGTCATGGTCGTGCCTTATCCGGCGATCGCCTGCTTCTGCAGGGCGACAAGTTCGGCAATGCCGTTGCGCGCAAGCGTCATCAGGCTGGAGAATTCCTCTTCCGTGAACGGCTTGCCTTCGGCTGTGCCCTGGATCTCGACGATGCCGCCCGAGCCGGTCATGACGAAATTGGCGTCGGTCTCGGCGGCGGAATCCTCGAGATAGTCGAGGTCGATCACCGACTGGTTGGCGAAGATGCCGCAGGAGATCGCGGCGATGTGATCCTTCAGGACCTTTTCCGTCTTGATCATGTTGCGCGCTTCCATCCACTTCAGGCAGTCGTGCAGGGCGATGAAGGCGCCGGTGATCGAGGCCGTGCGCGTGCCGCCATCGGCCTGGATGACGTCGCAGTCGATGGTGATCTGGCGTTCGCCGAGCGCTTCGAGATCGACGATGGCGCGCAGCGAGCGGCCGATCAGGCGCTGGATTTCCTGCGTGCGGCCGCCCTGCTTGCCGCTGGCGGCTTCGCGCTTCATGCGGTCGCCGGTGGCGCGCGGCAGCATGCCGTATTCGGCGGTCACCCAGCCCTTGCCGCTGTTGCGCAGCCACGGCGGCGTCTTGTCCTCAAGGCTTGCCGTGACCAGCACATGCGTATCGCCGAACTTGACGAGACAGGACCCCTCGGCATGTTTGGAAACGTTGCGCTCGAAGGAAACCTTGCGCATCTGATCGGTTTTTCTGCCGGACGGCCGCATGACGAACTCCTGTCTCATGATATCGTGCAAGGTGCTTTAGACCAGTTCGCCGGAGGAGGGAATGGCGCGGCCGCGCTAGCGCCGATTTCTCGGCATGGTGCGCCGCGAAAATCCGTTTTGCGCTGGCGGTCGAAATCACTATATTCTGAGGGAATAACAAGGTTGCTGATGAAAGATGGTTTTGAGGTCTCCGGGTCCTGATATTCATTCGTCGCTCGATGAGCGGTCGGGCGAAATCTTCCGCCGTATCGTGGAGAGCTATCTGGAGAGCGGCGAGCCGCTCGGCTCGCGCAACCTGTCGCGCATTCTGCCCATGTCGCTCTCCCCCGCCTCCGTGCGCAATGTGATGAGCGATCTGGAGGAACTCGGCCTCATCTATTCGCCGCATATCAGCGCCGGCCGTCTGCCGACGCAGCTTGGCCTGCGCTTCTTCGTCGATGCCTTCATGCAGATCGGCAACATCTCGCCGGAGGACCGCGCCTCGATCGAGCGCCATGTGCGTCCTCATGGCCAGAAGCACACGGCCGTCGAGACGATGATGAACGAAGCGAGCCAGGCGCTGTCGGGCATGTCGCGCGGCGCTGGCCTCGTCATCACCACCAAGAACGACGCCGTGCTCAAGCATGTCGAGTTCATCCGGCTGGAGCCGACCAAGGCGCTGGTCGTGCTGGTCGGCGATCACGACCAGGTGGAAAACCGCATCATCGAGCTGCCGGCCGGCGTCACGGGCTCGCAACTCACCGAGGCCGCCAATTTCCTCAACGCGCATCTCGCCGGCAACACGCTGGTCGAGGCGCGCTCGCAGCTGGAGCGGCTGCGCGGCGAAATCAGCGGCGAGCTGGACAAGCTGTCGCAGGATCTCGTCGAGCGCGGGCTTGCCGTCTGGTCCGGCGGTTTCGAGGCGGGCAAGCCGACGCGGCTCATCGTGCGCGGCCGGGCGAACCTGCTCGAGGGCCTTGCCGGCGCCGACGACATCGACCGCCTGCGCATGCTGTTCGACGATCTCGAACGCAAGGACGGGCTGATCGAACTCTTGAATCTCGCGGAAACCGGGCCGGGCGTGCGCATCTTCATCGGGTCGGAGAACAAGCTGTTCTCGCTGTCCGGCTCCTCGCTCATCGTCGCGCCCTATCGCGACAGCGACGAGAAGATCGTCGGCGCCGTCGGCGTCATCGGCCCGACCCGGCTCAATTATTCGCGGATCGTGCCGATGGTGGACTATACCGCGCAGCTGATGTCGCGGCTTTCGCGCTGAAGTGGCCATCAACCCTTGATTTTTCGGGCTCAAAGCTCGATATCGGGCGCAAACCCAGGATACATGCAATTCGGAGACCGTCATGACCGACGAGAGCAAGAAACACGGACCTGACGACGTGGTGGATATCAGCCTGGCTGCGGATGCAGCGGCAGACGCCGCCGTCGAGGCCGACACCCCGTCCGAGCCGGATCCGCTCGACGTGTTGCGCACGGAAAATTCGGACTTGCGCGACAGGTATCTGCGGCTTGCCGCCGAGATGGACAACCTGCGCCGCCGCACCGAGCGCGACGTGAAGGACGCAAAGTCCTATTCCGTCGCCGGTTTCGCCCGCGACATGCTGGCCGTCTCGGACAACCTGCGCCGCGCGCTGGATGCGATCCCGGCCGATGCGCTGGCAACCGACGACAGCGTCAAGACGCTGGCCGAAGGCGTGGAGATGACCGAGCGCTCGATGCTCGCCGCCCTCGAGCGCCACGGCGTGCGCAAGCTCGAACCGGTCGGCGAAAAATTCGATCCGAACTTCCACCAGGCGATGTTCGAAGTGCCGAACCCCGAGGTTCCCAACAACACGGTCGTCCAGGTCGTGCAGGAAGGCTATGTCATCGGCGAGCGCGTGCTGCGCCCGGCCATGGTGGGCGTCGCCAAGGGCGGCCCGAAGGCGCCGGCCGGCGAAGCGAACGCCACGCAGGCCTGATCGAAGGCTTTTACGGACAAAGAAAACCGGCGGTCGCAAAACCGCCGGTTTTTTTATGCGAAGAGAGCAATTCCAGCAAAAGTGCGTAGCGGTTTTGCATTCGGAATTGCGTAAAAACAAAGAGATAGAGCATTTTCACGATTCGAAGAAACGTGGAAATGCTCTAGGAAAGCCTCAGGCCGCGTTCGACGCGTGTTCTTCGCTGAGGCAGGCATAGATCGCGCTTTCGCTGTCGGAAGCGCGCAGCTTTGCGACCATGGCCGGATCGCGCAGCACGCGGGCGATGCGCGACAGGGCCTTCAGATGATCTGCGCCGGCGCCTTCCGGCGCCAGCAGCAGGAAGACGAGGTCGACCGGCTGGTCGTCCAGGGCTTCGAAGTCCACGGGAGTTTCAAGCCTCGCGAAGAGGCCGGTGATCTGCGAAAGCTCCTTCAGCTTGCCGTGCGGGATGGCGATGCCATTGCCCACCCCGGTCGAACCGAGCCGCTCGCGCTGAAGAATGACGTCGAAGATCTCGCGTTCCGGAATCCCGGTGATCTTTGCCGCTTTTACCGCCAGTTCCTGAAGCAGCTGCTTCTTGGAATTGGCCTTCATCGCCGGAATAATCGCACTCTGCTGCAGTAGACCTGCCAATGCCATGCTTTTGTCCTCGTGCGCTGGGTGAAGGTTTGAAGAAGCGTGGTGCCCGTCCCGGCACCACGCTTCCATCACTCAGCTTTTGATACTGGCTGAATCGATCCAGCCAATATTGCCGTCGTTGCGTCGGTAGACGATATTGAGCTGCTCCGACCCTGCACTGCGGAAGAGAAGAACCGGCTCATCCGTCATGTCGAGCGCCATGACAGCGCCTGCGACGGACATCGTCCTCAGTTTCTTCGTGCTTTCCGCAACGATGGTCGGTGCATAGTCCTCGGGAAGCTCATCGTCTTCGTCGGGGACTGAATCCATCACCGTGTAGGCCACTTCTGCAAAGGCGTCGTGACCGTTGCCGTTATGGTGGGCCTTGAGTTTGCGTTTGTACCGACGCAGGCGTTTCTCGATCCGTTCCGAGGCCGATTGGAAGGCCACGAGGGGATCATTTGCTTCGCCATTGGCTTGCAACGCCATCCCCGTATCGAGATGGACCTTGCAGTCGGCACTGTACCGCGATCCCGCTTTTTCCACGGTGACCTGGCTCGAATATCCTCCGTCAAAATATTTGGTTACGGCCTCTTCTACCTGCTCTTCAATGCGCTGGCGGAAGCTATCGCCGATTTCCATATGTTTACCGGACACACGCACACTCATGGAGGTTACCTCTCTTTCATGATTTGCGCGCACCAGTCTATTCCAACCTCATCTGTGTTCCAAGCGTTTCACGCATGCGCTGTTTGTTGCACCGCACGCTAGAGAAAACCGGGGATATGTTTGGAAGTCCGGCATTTCTTCCCTTCGGAATTGGGGCGCGCATTAGCCCTTCCCGGTTGCGAAGTCAATTAGCGGATTCAGGCATTGTTAACTTCCGTTAACCGGAAGCGCCGGTTTTCCAGCGTTTTCGTCAGGAAGAGGCCGCTTTGGCAAGCGCCCGTTTTTCGCGCCGGCGCTGCACGGAGGAGGGGATATTCATCGCCTCGCGGTATTTTGCCACCGTGCGGCGGGCAAGCTCCACGCCGCCCTTGCGAAGGATGTCGACGATATCGTCGTCAGAAAGCACGGCGTCCGGTAATTCTTGCGTGATCATGGCGCGAATGCGGTGACGCACGCTCTCGGCTGAATGAGAATCGCCGCCCTCCGCCGAGCCGATCGAGACGGTGAAAAAGTATTTGAGCTCGAAAAGCCCGCGCGGTGTCAGCATGTATTTGTTCGCGGTGACGCGGCTCACCGTCGATTCATGCATCTTGATCGCCTCGGCGACGGTTTTGAGGTTCAGCGGGCGCAGATGGTCGACGCCGTGCATCAGGAAGGCATCCTGCTGGCGCACGATCTCCGTCGCCACCTTCATGATGGTGCGGGCGCGCTGGTCGAGGCTGCGCGTCAGCCAGTTGGCCGTCTGCAGGCACTCGTTGAGGAAGGCATAGTCCTCGCTGTTGCGGTCCGTGTGGCGCGAGACGCTGGCATGGTAGTCGCGATTGACCAGAACGCGCGGCAGCGTATCGGCGTTGAGCTCGATATGCCAGGAGCCGTCGGGGGCTGCACGTACGATGATATCGGGCACCACGGCTTCCGATGCGCTCGTCTCGTAGCGCGTGCCCGGCTTGGGGTCGAGCTTGCGGATCTCCGCGAGCATGTCGAGCAGATCCTCCTCGCCGACACCGCAGAGCTTCTTCAACGTTGCAAAATCGCGCCGGGCTAGCAGTTCGAGATTGTCGACGAGCATGGCCATGGCCGGGTCCAGCCGGTCACGCGCCTTCAGCTGGATGGCGAGACATTCGCTGAGCGAGCGGGCAAACACGCCCGGCGGGTCGAGTTCCTGCAGGCGGGCCAGCACGCGCTCGATTTCGACGACGGGCTTGCCCAGTCTCAGCGCCGTCTCCGCCGTGCTGCCCTGGAGATAGCCGGCCTCGTCGAGCTGATCGACGAGATGCTGGGCGATCAGCCGGTCGATGGGGTCGGGTAGCACGAAGGGGATCTGTTCGTTCAGCACGTCGGCGAGCGTCTTGCGACTCGCCACGAAGTCGTCGAGGTCGTAGCCCTCGCCATCCTCGCCACCGCCGGGCATCGACTTCCACTGGCCGAGCAATTCCGGTGCATCCGCACCGCGCGGGCCGGCATCGTCGGGGAAGACATTGTCGAGGCCGCCGTCAAAGGCCTCCGGCGCGCTGTCGGCGCTGCCCGACGTGGCGCTGTCGTAAAGATCAGGCTGGAAGCCTTCGTCGCTGCCCAGGTTTTCGGCATGGACATGCTCGTCGCTGCCGCCGGAATAATCGTCGGCGCCGCGCTCGCGCACGCCGTTCTCGTTCGGGGCGATCTCGAGCAGCGGGTTTTTCTCGACTTCCTGCTCGATGAACTGGGTGAGCTCGACATGCGTCATTTGCAGCAGCTGAATCGACTGCATCAGCTGCGGTGTCATCACCAGCGACTGGCTTTGGCGCAGGAAAAGGCTTGCGGCGAGGGCCATGCGGACGCTCTACTCCTGGAAAAGTCCGCCCAAAACCATCACGGCCGGCGGCTGAAATCCAACTGGCCCAAAAATTGCTTTTTTGAAGAGTTTGGTCAAGCGCCAGCCGCCAACTTGGTGAAGATGGCGGCGCTGGGCCTCAGAGACTGAAATTATCGCCGAGATAGAGGCGGCGCACATCGGCATTGCTGACGATGTCGTTCGCCCTGCCATGCGTCAGCACTTCGCCGGCATGGATGATATAGGCGCGGTCGATCAGGCCGAGCGTTTCGCGCACATTGTGGTCGGTAATCAGCACGCCGATGCCGCGCGAGGTGAGATGGCGCACCAGCGCCTGGATGTCGGCGACCGAGATCGGATCGACGCCGGCAAAGGGCTCATCGAGCAGCATGAAGGTCGGGTCGGTCGCCAGCGCACGGGCGATTTCGAGACGGCGGCGCTCACCGCCCGAAAGCGCGATGGCCGCGGATTTGCGAAGATGCGAGATCGAGAATTCGGCGAGCAGGCTGTCGAGCTTCTGCTCGCGCCGCGCCTTGTCCTTGTCGTGCACTTCCAGCACGGCGCGAATGTTGTCCTCGACCGTCAGGCCGCGAAAGATCGAGGCTTCCTGCGGCAGGTAACCGACGCCGAGCCGGGCGCGACGGTACATCGGCATCGTCGTCACGTCGTTGCCGTTGATCTCGATCGAGCCTTCATCGACGGGCACAAGACCCGTGATCATGTAGAAACAGGTCGTCTTGCCTGCACCGTTGGGACCGAGCAGGCCGACGGCCTCGCCGCGGCGCACCACGAGCGACACGCCGTTGACGACGCGCCGGTCGCGATAGGTCTTGGTCAGGCCGCGTGCGATCAGTGTTCCCTCGTAGCGCGAGAGATCGGCGGTGTGATGGGCTTCCTGCACGGCCTTTTTCGGGCGGCGCTTCAGCCGGGAGAGGAGGGGCAACGACACGGGATGGCTATCAGTTGGTCGTTTTGCGCGACTTCGGGTCGAGCTGGATCATGACGCGGCCGCCGCAGGCATCGAGCTTGGCCTCGCCCGTGCGCATGGTGACGGCGAGCTGGCAGCCGACGAAGACGTTCTTGCCTTCCGACAGCACGACCTTGTCGCCCTTCAGAAGCAGCGTTTCGTTGACGAGGTTGAACGTGCCGGTATCGGCCGTCGCTTCCTGCGTGCCGGACTTGAGGTAGACCTTGCCGGACACGTCGATCTTCTCGATATCGGCGTCGCCGCTGGCAACGGAGCCTTTGCCCCCGGCCGCGTAATAGACGACCATCTTGCCGGCCTGCAACGTCGTCGTGCCCTGCACCACCTTCACGTTGCCGGAGAATTCGGCCTTGTTTTCCTGATCGCGGATCTCGAGCTTGTCGCTCTGGATCTGGATCGGCTGATCGTTCGAAAGCTGCATGCCTTTCATGCGGCTCGTGGTCTGCTGCGCGCCCGCAGGGGCCGAAACCATTGCAATACCGGCTGCAAGAACCAAAAGGCTGGCGGCCCGGACAGGGGCGGAGAGACTGGCGAACATGGCGCTCTTACTTTTCTCGGTTGCGGATGGCGGCTGGATCGACGTCGACGACGACCTTGCCTTCAAAGACGACGGTCCGGCCTTTATCCGTCATTCGCAGCGACTGCGCAACAATGGATGCTTCCGGTGAACGGATGGAAACCGGCTCCGTCGTCTGCATGCTGCCGCCATTGATATCAAGGTGGGCGGAGCGGAAGGCGGCTTCGAGACCGGTGTTGAGATTGATGGTGAAGGGCGCGACCATGTCGAGCAGGTTCTTGCCGCGGTCATAGATGCCGGTCGCGGCGACCACTTCGGCCACCGTCGTCTCGTTGACCGGCATCTTCGCCTTGATGTTCTCGAGCGTGATGACGTCGGGCTGCTTCATATCCTGCAGCGCCCGCTCGGCCTTCATCGAATAGCTGATGCCGGCATCGTTGCGGCCCGATATCGCCGGATTGCGCATGACGATCTTGCCATCCTCGATGGAGGCGCTTTCGACTTGCAGGTCGGCGGGTATCCAGGTGCGCACGATCGAGACGGCGACGAAGATCGCGCCGATGACGACGGCTGCGATTGGCAGCGCCACCTTCAGGAAGCGCACGCGCGAAGAATGCCGCCTGGCGAGGCGATACGCCTCGGCGGAAACATTCATGCCCGGTGCACCCGTCGGCGCCTCTGTCACGCTGTTCAGCATTCTGCCTGCTTGGTTTCAGCCATATGGCCTTCGCTCGCGGATGCGGAGGGCCGCATGCATAACGCAGCCCATATGGAGATTATTCCTGAACAAACAATGGATGTGCAAGAAACTTCAGCGACGAATTGCCATTTGCGCCGGGAATGCCATATCGATAGGGCTTTCGGCAAGCCACGTTTCGCGGCAAAGCCAGCATATTGAGGACAGGGAATGGATCACGCCACCATCGCCGACCGCCGGCAATTGCGCCGCAAGCTGACCTTCTGGCGCGTCGCGGCTGTCGTCATCGCGCTTGCCGGCATCTTCATCGCCGCAAGCTGGGGCCGCAAGGACACGGGCGGGGTCGATCATATCGCCCGCGTCAAGATTTCCGGCATCATCCAGGATGACACCGAGCTTCTCGAACGCCTCGACGGCATTGCCAAGAACGACCGCGCGAAGGCGCTCGTCGTGACGATCTCCTCGCCCGGCGGCACGACCTATGGCGGCGAGGTCATCTACAAGGCGTTGCGCAAGGTGGCGGAAAAGAAGCCCGTCGTCTCCGACGTGCGCACGCTCGCGGCCTCCGCCGGCTACATGATCGCGACGGCCGGCGATACGATCATCGCCGGCGAAAGCTCGATCACCGGCTCGATCGGCGTGCTTTTCCAGTATCCGCAGATGAAGGAGCTGATGGACAAGATCGGGGTATCCCTGGAGGAGATCAAGTCCGCGCCGCTGAAGGCGGAGCCCTCTCCGTTCCACCCGGCGAGCGAAGATGCCAAGACGATGATCCGCGCCATGGTAATGGACAGCTACGATTGGTTCGTCGATCTCGTCGCCGAACGCCGTAAATTGCCCCGCGCCGAGGTGATGCGTCTGGCCGACGGCAGCATCTTCACCGGCCGGCAGGCCCTGAAAAACAAGCTGGTCGACACGCTCGGCGGTCCCGAGGCGATCCGTGCCTATCTCGACGGGCGCAAGGTGGCAGCCGACCTTCCCTTCGTCGATTACGACGCGCCGCGCCGGTCCGGCTTCCCGTTCCTCGGCGGCAGCATTCCCGAGTTTGCCCGCTCCGTCCTCGGCCTGCCGCTCGACCTTCAACCGACAATCGAAAAGCTGACCGGCGAAAAGTTGTTTCTTGACGGTCTGGTCTCGGTTTGGCAGGTTGATCATGATTGAAAAACAAGAAGTTTTGAGGGGGATACAGTGATCAAGTCGGAACTGGTTCAGATTGTCGCCGCGCGCAATCCCCACCTCTATCACCGCGATGTCGAGAACATCGTCAACGCGGTGCTCGACGAGATCACCGATGCGCTGGCCGGTGGAAACCGCGTCGAGCTGCGCGGCTTCGGTGCCTTCTCCGTGAAGAACCGCCCGTCGCGCTCCGGCCGCAACCCGCGCACCGGCGATGCCGTCTTCGTCGAGGAGAAGTGGGTTCCCTTCTTCAAGACGGGCAAGGAACTGCGTGAACGCCTCAATCCCGGTCAGGCCGACCAGGACGACTGAGGGCTTCGCGCCAGACAGGTGACGCCATGATCAAGAGAATAGTCAACGTCCTCGTGCTGCTTCCGATCGCCATCGTGCTGATCGTGCTGTCGGTGGCAAACCGCCAGGCCGTGACGCTGGCGCTCAATCCCTTCCGCCCGGAAGACAGCGTGCTCTCGGTGACGGCACCGTTCTTCGTCTATATCTTCCTCGCCGTGATCTTCGGTCTCGTCGTCGGCTCGCTCGCCACGTGGTTCGCGCAGGGCAAGCACCGCAAGCGTGCGCGCGTCGAAGCGGTGGAGGCAATGAAGTGGCATACGGAAGCCGAAAAGCACCGCACCCGCGCCGAGGCGATCGCCTCGCAGGCGGTTTTGCCGGCGTCTGCAAAATAAGCGGGTGAAGCCGAGCGGATGGAGCCTGATCAATCCGTTATCGAAAATCACAAAGTCGCTGCCGAAGAGCAGACAGACCCTGCCGTGAGATTGTTGCACGGTGGCGAGCTTCTGCTGATGCTGCGAAGCCTCTGGAGAACCCTTCGTCCGGCTCGGACTGAGAAGGCCGAGTGAGGTATGGCAACTTGCGGCGCCTTAGGGCGCGCCGTTCAGCCTTGCGCCAAAATCAGCGAAAAATTGCGTGGCGAGTTTCTTCGACGAGGAATCGATGAGGCGCGAGCCGAGCTGGGCGAGCTTGCCGCCGATCTGCGCCTTCACGTCATAGGCGAGGATCGTGCCGTCGCCGTCTTCGGTCAGCCGCACATCCGCGCCACCCTTGGCAAAACCGGCAATGCCGCCCTTGCCTTCGCCTGAGATCGTGTAGCTCTCGGGCGGGTTGAGGTTGGAGAGCGTCACTTCGCCGCTGAAGCTGGCTGAAACAGGGCCGATCTTTATCTTCACGGTCGCTTCGAGTTCCGTCGGCGATTTCATGGTCAGCGACTGACAGCCGGGAATACAGGCTTTCAGGATTTCCGCATCGTTGAGCGCTGCCCAGACGACGTCGCGTGGAGCGGCAATACGTTCTTCGCCGGTCATGTCCATGATCGATCCTCCCTGACAGGTTCGATTTATCGCAATCGGAAAGCGCTTTGCCAAGTGGGGGAGGGATGGTATGGGAGCCGCTTGTTTTCCGGCACTGCCGGCACCTAATCAACCGACGACGGACGACGCATCGTGAAGGACAGACCCCGCCGGCCGAAGAGCGGCCCCGCCGCGCCCGCGAAAGCCCGTACGCCTGCCGGCGCGCAGGCCTACAGACCGCCGGTCGCCAAAACGCCCGCCTCGAAGCCCGCTTCCGGCAAGGAGCCGCGCCCGGCACCTGAGCTGCCCGCCCGCCCCTTGATGCGCCGCGAGGGCGCAAAGCCGGCCGAGCG
>CBFGOD010000080.1:0-12802 GCA_965650295.1 uncultured Shinella sp.
TCAACGCGGTCTCCGGCTATACCGGCGGCGGCAAGCAGATGATCGCGCAGATGGAGGATGAAAATCATCCCGAGCATATCGACGCGCCGCACTTCCTCTACGGCCTGACGCTCAAGCACAAGCACGTGCCGGAAATGCAGGTGCACGGGCTTCTCGATCGGGCGCCGATTTTCTCGCCCTCCGTCGGAAAATTCCCGCAGGGCATGATCGTGCAGGTGCCGCTCTATCTCGCCGACCTCAACGACAACGCCTCGCTCGGCTCGATCCATGCCGCACTGGCCGATCACTATGCCGGCCAGGATATCGTCGAGGTCGTCGATCTCAAGGAAAGCGCCAACCTCGCCCGCGTCAACGCCGTGGAGCTGGCCGATACGGACCGCATGAAGCTCTATGTCTTTGGCACCGCCGGCAGCCCGCATGTCAACCTCGTCGCTCTGCTCGACAATCTCGGCAAGGGTGCTTCGGGTGCTGCCGTCCAGAACATGGACCTGATGCTGAAGGCATGACGACCGGATATCCGCACTTCCCGGCCGAATGGCGGATCGAAGACGCCAGCCTGATCGCCGATACGCCTGCGGGCAACGTCTATGATGTGAAGCTTGCCGACGGTAGCGAAGCAATCGTCAAGCAGCTCAAGCCCAAGGTTCTGGAAGACAGCCTGCGCGGCGCGGATTTTTTGACCTGGCGTGACGGCATCGGCTGCGTGCGACTGATTGCACAAACGGGCGACATGCTCCTGATGGAACATGCCGGCAAGACGACGCTCAAGGACCACATGGAGACCTATGGCGACGAGGATGCGACGCGCATCGCCGCCCAGGTGCTTCGGGAGTATCACCGCCCGTCCGACACGTCACCGCCTGCAAGCCTGCAACCGCTACAGCGCTATTTCGCGAGCCTGTTCGGCAAAGCCGAACGCGACCGCAAAGATGGCATTCCAGGTCCATATGCTGAAGCGGCAGAACTCGCCCAGACACTGATTGCCAATCAGCAGGACATCAAACCCCTGCACGGCGACCTGCACCACGAAAACATCGTCCACGGCTCGCGCGGCTGGCTCATCATCGACCCCGCCGGGTTGATCGGTGATGCAGCGCTCGATGTCGCCAACATGTTCTCAAATCCGCTCGACCGCTTCGACCTTACCCGCAGTGAAGAGCGTATCGCCGCCATGGCGGGTGTTTTCGCCGAAACGCTCGGGCGCGATGTCCGCACCCTCCTGCGCTACGCCTTTGCCTATGGCTGCCTGTCGGCCGCGTGGCATGAGGAGGACGGCAATGCGGAGGAACGCGACAACGAACTCGCCGTTGCCGCCGCCATCCGGACTGTCCTTAAACAGGCCTAAACTTCAGTCCCGCGGATACTCCCCCGCAAAGCCGCGCCAATGGGCAACAGCAAAGCCGAGCACGACGAGCGCCCCACCCTGATGCGCCAGCGCCCAGCCGAGCGGCACCTGCCACACCAGCGTCAGGATGCCGATCGTCGCCTGGAGACAGACGAGGCCGAAGAGCACCAGGGCGCGGCGGGTATGCGTCGTTTCCGGTGCTGCGCGCAGCGACGAGATCAGGTGGATCACGACGAGCGTGAAGAGCACATAGGCGCCGAGGCGGTGCACGAACTGCACGGTCTTCGGGTTCTCGAAGAGGTTGATCCACCACGGCTCCTGCAGGAAGAGCCCGCCGGGCACGACGCTGCCGTCCATCAACGGCCAGGTGTTGTAGGAAAGACCGGCATCGAGGCCGGCGACCAGCGCGCCGAGATAGATCTGGAAGATCGCCATGCAGGCGATGATGCCGGCCATGCGGCGGGAATTGCGCGTGGGGGCAGCGTCATCGCTGTGCGGCGAGAGCGCCCGCATCAGCCACATGGTCCAGGCGAAGATCAGGCAGGCGATGGTGAGATGCGTGGCAAGCCGGTACTGGCTGACGGAGACCCGCTCCGCAAGGCCCGATGACACCATCCACCAGCCGATGAAGCCTTGGAAACCGCCAAGCGCCAGAAGGCCGACGAGCGGCCAGCGCAGCTTCTTCTCGATGCGCCCGCTCAGCCAGAAGAAGGCGAGAGGCACGGCGAAGACGAAACCGATGGAGCGGGCGATCAGGCGATGCGCCCATTCCCACCAGAAGATCGTCTTGAACTCGTCGACCGTCATGCCCTTGTTGATCTGCTCATATTGCGGAATGCGCTTGTAGAGGTCGAATTCCTCCTGCCATTCCTGGGCCGTGATCGGCGGTATGACGCCGTGGATCGGCTTCCATTCGGTGATCGACAGGCCGGATTCGGTGAGACGTGTCGCGCCGCCGACAAGCACCAGCACGAAGAGCGTGAACAGCACGAAGCCCAGCCACCGGCGCACCTGGCGGCGGTTGCGGTCCGTCCTATCCGTGTCGTCGTTGCGGCGGTATGCGGTCGCGGTGGTCGCGCTCATCGTCTCTGCTCCTTTCCTGAAACGGCGATATCCGGCTGTTTCAGGCCAATGGTCCCGGCAGTCATGCCTGCAAAACCGCGTTTTGCGCTTTTACAGGTCTTGCTCCGGCGTTGATTTGCCTGACCGGGCCGTGCAAAACAAGGCCCGAAGCTTTGCGGCATGCCGTCGCGCCCCTTCGGGGCCGGGCAATGCCATCCTTGAGATCGAAAGACCGACCATGCCCCCTCGCCTGCGAAAACTGATCGGAACGGTGCTGATCATCATCCTCGTGCTATTTTATGCGCTGGTCGCCACCACCGTCGCCTCTGCCACGCTCGGCGCGTCGCCCTGGTATATCCACCTTCTCTATTTCACGGTGACGGGCCTGCTCTGGATCCTGCCGGCCATGCTGATCATCAAGTGGATGGAAAAGCCGGCGAAGCCGCGCGGCGAATAGGCGCCCGGCTTTTGTCGGTTCCCATTATGGAATTGCTAACCGCTCCGGCCAATTTCGCCGGGGCTCTCCGGCAAGGCCACTGGATTTAAACCCTTTTCCCAAGCCTAGTGCCTATTGTGCTGGTGCGGCGATGCTGCCGCTGGCCAGCTGACAAGGGTCGTGCCATGGGAGCGATGCAACTCAATTTCCAGATCATGCCGTCCGAGCGCGAGCTCGCGACCCGGTATTTGGGAAGCGTTGCCGATGAGGGGCGCACGCCCTCCGTCGTAGCCCTTTCGCTGCGCCTGCACGACCGCATGGAACCACTGGAAGCCAAGTGGCGCGCACTGGAGGCCGACAACAACCTGTCGCTCCACCAGAGCTACGACTGGTGCCGTGCCTGGGCTGAGACGCATGCCTGCAAGCTCCTGATCGTCGAAGGCTTCGTCGGCGGCAAGACGCATCTGATCCTCCCGCTCGAAATCAAGCGTCACGGCCCGGTACGAACAGCGCGCTTCCTCGGTACGGCCTTCAGCAACATCAATACGGGTCTTTATACCGAAGAATTCCGCTTCCTCGCCGCCCCACCCCGCCTGCGTCAGGCGCTAGAGCAGGCGCGCGGCCAGTTTTCACGCTATTTCGATCTCTTCATGCTGGAAAAGGTGCCGCTCGACTGGCGCGGCGAGACCAATTCCTTCGCCGACCTGCCCGCGACGCTGAACCAGAATGCCGCCTTCCAGCTCGAGCTCTTCGAGGATTTCGAGCGCACGCTGGCGCAGGTCAATGCCAAGCGTCGCCGCAAGAAATTCCGCACGTCCGAACGCCGGCTGGAACCGCTCGGCGGCTACGAGCATGTCGTGGCTGAAAATGCCGAGGATTGCCGCGCACTGCTCGAAGTCTTCTTCCGCCAGAAGGCCGCCCGTTTCGACACGATGGGCCTGCCGGATGTCTTTCGCAACGAGGAGACGCGCAACTTCTTCCGCGCGCTGGTCGCCGTACCCGCCATCGACGGCAACTACCCGCTCCAACTGCATGCCGTGCGCCTCAAGGGCGAAAACGACGGGCGGATCGTCGCGATTGCCGGCCTGTCGCGCAAGGGCGATCATGTGATCTGCCAGTTCGGCTCGATCGACGATACGATCGCCGCCGATGCCAGCCCCGGCGAATTCCTGTTCTATCTGGCGATCCGCAAACTCTGCGGCGAAGGCGTGCGCCTGTTCGATTTCGGCATCGGCGACCAGCCCTACAAGCGCTCCTGGTGCACGATCGAGACGGCGCAGCACGATCTGCTCTGGCCGACGACCGTCGCCGGCACCGCCATTGCCGCCGTGCACCGGGCAAAGGCGGGCGCCAAGCGCATCATCAAGCAGAACCCGCAGGTCTATGCGTTCCTGCAGCGCATCCGCTCCGGCAAGACGGAATTCATCCGCACCGAAGAGGCGGATTAAGCCGCGCGCTTGCCCGGATAGTGCGGCGGTTCACCTTCCTCGCCGGTCATCAGCACGATTTCCGTATAACCGGCCTCGCCGAAAGCGCCGATCAGATCGACGATCGCATCCTCGTCCGCATCCGGAATGGAGAGAATGATATCCGTCTCCTGCCCACGCGTCAGACGGCGCACACCTTCCACTTCCGCCGGGCCGCATTCCACGATGACCGTGTCATAGGCGTCGGACAGCGAATCGATCACCATCGACAGGCGATCGATGCCGCGCATGGCGCGCTTGATATTGGCATTGCCGCGCGGAATGATGTGGGCGTCCGACAGGCGGTCGCCGTGAATGATCTCGCTGAAGGCCGCGTCGCCGACCAGAAGATCGGTAATGCCGGGCACATGGGTGGACTGCGCCATCAGGCGTGTCGGGCAGGCCGAGCCGGTGAGGTCGATGATCAGCGTCTTGCGGTGTTCTTCCGCAATGCGGCGGGCCAGCATGACGGTTGCCGTCGAGCCGCTGTCGCCGGAGGGCGAGACGGAGATCGCGACGGAAATGTTGTTGTCGATCATGTGGCGCGCGACCGCAGCCACGGAGAAATCGCTTTCCTCTTCGAAGGCATCGACCAGCGACGAACGCGAGCCCTCGATCTCCCCTTCCTCGTCTTCTTCCGGTTCGATGCCGGACAGGAGGGATTTTGCAGGGGCATGGATGTCCTTGACCGCGCCGGGATCGATGCGGCTGACCGGCACCTTGCGGACGGCAGGCTCCACCACGACAACCGCCGCGGCAGGTTCGGCCTCGATCCCCTCTTCCTCCTCGCGCCGACGTGTCGACGCCGCGGCAACGCCGCCGACCGGCTTCAGGGCGCGGCCACTGAACAATTCGGCAAGCAGGATGACGATGGCGCTCAGTGCGAAACCGGCGATGCCGCCGACGACGGTGATCGGAATGATCTTCGGGAAATCGACTTCGGTCGGTTCGACCGCGGCGGAGATGACGCGGGCATCGGCCGGGGTCGAATTGCTGTCGGTGCGCGAGGTCGCTTCGCGGTAGCGCGCGAGATAGGTTTCGAGAAGCTGGCGCTGCGCCGTCGCCTCGCGCTCCAGTGCTTTCAGGCCCACCTCGTCTTCGCCGGCGCGCGCCGTATCGGCCTTCACGGTGTTGAGCTGCTGCGTCAGCTGGTTTTCGCGCAGCCGCGCCGTCTTCGCCTCGTTTTCGAGGCTGGAGAGGATCTTCTGCGTTTCCGACTTGATCTGCGTGCGGATGCCGGCAAGCTGCGAGCGCAGGCCCTTCAGGCGCGGATGCCCCTCAAGCAGCGAGGTCGAAAGGTCTGAAATCTGGCCCTGGATCTGCGCCTCATTTTCCTTGAGGCGCTGGATCATCTGCGAGCCGACGACTTCCGTCAGCGTATCCGGCGCACCGCCATTCTTCAGGACCGAGCGCACGCTTTCGGCGCGCGCCTCCGCCGTGGCGCGCTCGCCGCGCACCCGAGCCAGTTCCGTGGAAATATCGTTCAGCTGGCGCACCGCGAAGGTGGAGTTTTCGCCCGTCGGCAGGAGATCGGACTGCGAACGGTATTCGGCAACCTTCTGCTCAGCCTCGCGCACCTTTTCGCGCAGGTTTGCAATCTCCGGCTCCAGCCAGCGCGTCGCCTCGGAATTGGTGTCGAGCTTGGCGCCACTCTGCAGCGACAGATAGACCTTGGCCATCTCGTTGGGAATGGCGGCGGCGAGGGACGGATCCTTCGAGGTGAACTCAATAGCGATGACGCGCGATTTCTCCACCTGATAGACGGTGAGCTTCTCGTTGAATTCCTTCAACACACGCTCTTCCGGCGCCAGATCGAGCGGGTTCTTCTTCACGCCGAGCAGCACGAGCAGGTCGGAAATCGCCGACGGTTTGGAGGCCGCGTCGAATTCCTCCAGCTCATGCAGTTTCATATTGCGCGCGACCTGCTTGATGAGGTCGGCGGATTTGAGGAGTTGCACCTGGCTGGCGATGCCCAGTTCGTCGAAGGCCGGCTGTTCGCGGCCCTGCGCGCGGTCCGAGCCCGTCGTGAAGGCCGGTTCGCGCGTTTCGATGAGAAGGCGGGATTCGCTCTTGTATTTGGGCGTGATGAGATTGGCGCCGACAAAGGCCACGCCCGCGCAGGCCACCGTCGCCAGCAGCACGCGCATGCGGTTGCGCCAGATCGCGCCGAACAGACCGCCAAGGTCGATATCGACATCCTGCTGGCTCTCGTGAACGCCCGACATATCCCAACTCCAAACACGACGAATTGCCCGCACGGTAAACAAACATGGTAACGCAAGAGTTAATTACCGCCGGTTGCCGAGCAGCCTTTTCGCGCCTCTTTCGCGAAAAATAGCAGTTCCGGGCCACGAACCTGCCCGGCCCTTTACCAGCCATTAACCCTAACGGAAGGATAACGGACGCCAGAGTTCTGATTTCCGGATTGGGAAAGCGAATGACGTTCGCAACGATCAACAAGGGTGTGCTGCTTGCGCTGGCGCTGATTGTGCCGGCCGTATCCGGCTGCAGCGGCTACCGCCCTGCCCCCAAGGCCTTCCATGAGGCGACCATCCAGCCCTACCGCCTCGACAGCGGCGATCGGCTGCGCATCACCGTGTTCGAGCAGGCCGGCCTCAGCAACACCTATTCGATCGACCAGGCGGGCTATGTCGCCTTCCCGCTCGTCGGCGCGGTGCCGGCGCGCGGCAAGACGATCCAGGAACTCGAAGGCATCATCGCCGCAAAGCTGCGCCAGGGTTATCTGCGTGATCCCGACGTCTCCATCGAAGTCGATCGCTATCGCTCCATCTACATCATGGGCGAAGTGGGCCAGGCCGGGCAGTACAGCTATGTCGCCGGCATGACGATCCAGAACGCCATCGCGGTTGCCGGGGGTTTCTCCGCGCGCGCCAACCAGGCCGACGTGGACGTCACCCGCAAGATCAACGGCAAGATCATCACCGGCCGCGTCTCCATCTCCGATCCGATCCTGGCCGGCGACACCGTCTACGTTCGCGAACGGCTGTTCTGAGCCTATGGCGGACGATGGGCCTCTGCGCATCATTCATTGTTTCCGGTCGCCCATCGGCGGAATCTTCCGTCATGTGCGCGATCTCGCGGAGTTCCACACCAAGGCCGGCCACGAGGTCGGCATCGTCTGCGATAGCCTCACGGGCGGCTCGTTCGAGGACACGCTGTTCGACGAGATCCGTCCCTATCTTTCGCTGGGCCTCGTCCGCCTGCCGATCAGCCGCGCGGTCAGCCTGCGCGATGTCGGCGCGTTCCGGCACAGTTATCGTGAAATCAAAAGTTTGCGGCCGGATGTGTTGCATGGGCACGGCGCCAAAGGCGGCGCCATTGCCCGGCTCATCGGCTCAGCCCTGCGGGTCAACAGGTATTGCGTAGCCCGCCTCTATTCACCGCATGGCGGCAGCCTGCACTATGACCGCCGCACGGCCACGGGGCTTTCGATCCTGACGGCGGAGCGCATGCTCGAACGGCTTGGCGATTCGCTGGTCTTCGTCTGCGATTTCGAGCGCGACGCCTACAGGGCCAAGGTCGGCAAGCCGCGCGTGCGCGCCGAGCGCATCTATAACGGCATTCACGATCGGGACTTCGAGATCGTGCATCCGCGCGAGGATTCCGTCGATTTCCTCTATATCGGCATGCTGCGCGACCTGAAGGGACCCGACGTCTTCGTCGATGCCTTCGCCCGCACCGAACGCCTCGTCGGGCGCCCGCTCTCCGCCCTGATGATCGGCGACGGGCCGGATCGGGAGAAATACCAGACCATGATGCTGCGCTGGGGTCTTGGCCGGCGCATCGCCATGATGCCGGCCATGCGCGCCCGCGATGCCTTCGCGCTCACCCGCAACGTCGTGGTGCCGTCGCGCGCCGAAGCCATGCCCTATATCGTACTGGAAGCGCTGGCTGCCCAGAAACCCGTCATCGCAAGCCGCGTCGGCGGCATTCCGGAAGTGCTCGGCCCAAACAGCATCGCGCTTTGCGAGCCCGACGATGCCGGCTCGCTCGCCAAGGTGATGATGGAAGCCGTCAACGATCCCGATTGGGTCCACAAGGTCATGCCGAACCCCGAGGCGTTCAAGAATACCTTCTCCGCCTCGGTGATGTCATCCTCGCTGCTCGCCCTCTACCACGACATTCTCGCGGGGCAGACTGGTGGAAAACGGTACGCATCCTGAACGGAGCGCCTTACGCCACGTAAACGTTTCTTAGGGGCTTCGTGCTATCTCCGGTACAAAGCTCCCACAGGTGCGTGCCATGAACCATGTCGACAAACCCGACTCCTTCGATCCCGAAGAACTGAGGCGGAAAGTTTCCGAAATCCGGACGATCGCGGCCAACAGCCCCTCGTCGGATTACGATGGCGGCAAGACCGTCGAGCTGAACCCGCTCGCCCAGAAGATCGCTCTGCAGTTCCGTGCCGACACCTATTCGCCGAGCATGATCATCGGCCTGCTGCGCCTGCTCGAATTCGGTGCGCTTCTCGCCGTCGGCTATTGCATTCACCTCGCCTATGTCAGCGCGCCCGGCATGAGCATGACGGTGTTCTATCTGTCGGTGCTGTTCGGCGGCTCGGCGGTCGGCGTGCTCCTGCTGCAACTGGCCGATGCCTATCAGGTGCCGGCGCTGCGCTCGCCCTGGCGCATGACGCCGCGCATCCTCGCCGCCTGGGCCGCCGCCTTCGGCGCGATGGCGCTCGTCGTCTTCTTCTTCAAGTCGGGCGAGGAATATTCCCGCGTCTGGTTCGCCTCGTGGTTTGCCGCCGGTGCCGCCTATCTGCTCGTCGAGCGCCAGGTCATCGCCTATTCGATCCGCCGCTGGGCCAGAAACGGCACCATGGAACGCCGCGCCGTGATCGTCGGCGGCGGCGAGCCCGCCAAGGAGCTTATCCGCACGCTCGAACACCAGCCGGAAAACGACATCCGCATCTGCGGCATCTTCGACGACCGCGACGAGCGCCGCTCGCCCTCCATCATCGCCGGCTATCCCAAGCTCGGCAATGTCGCCGAACTCGTCGAGTTCGCGCGCCTCGCCCGCATCGACATGCTGATCATCTCGCTGCCGCTGTCTGCCGAGGCCCGCATCCTCGCGCTCCTGAAGAAGCTCTGGGTGCTCCCCGTCGATATCCGTCTTGCCGCGCACGCCAAGGGCCTGCGCTTCCGTCCGCGCAGCTATTCGCAGGTCGGCAACCTGCCGATGCTCGATATCTTCGACAAGCCGATCGCCGACTGGGACAATGTCGCCAAGCGCATCTTCGACATCTTCTTCTCGGTCGTGGCGCTCTTGCTGCTCTGGCCGATCTTCCTGGGCGCCGCGCTTGCGGTAAAACTCTCCTCCCCCGGCCCCATACTCTTCAAGCAGAAGCGTCACGGCTTCAACAACGAGATCATCGAGGTCTACAAGTTCCGCTCGATGTACACCCACCTTTCCGACCCGACGGCGCGCGCCGCGGTCACGAAGGGCGATCCGCGCGTAACCCCGGTCGGCCGCTTCATCCGCAAATCCTCGATCGACGAACTGCCGCAGATCTTCAACGTGCTGAAGGGCGAACTTTCGCTCGTCGGTCCGCGTCCGCATGCCATCCAGGCGCAATCGCACGATCGCCGCTATGTCGATGTCGTCGAGGGCTACTTCGCCCGCCACCGCGTCAAGCCCGGCGTCACCGGCTGGGCACAGATCAACGGCTGGCGCGGCGAGATCGACCATGACGACAAGATCCGCTTTCGCACGGAATTCGACCTCTACTACATCGAGAACTGGTCGCTCTGGCTGGATCTGAAGATCCTCGTCCTCACGCCCTTCCGCCTGCTCAACACGGAAAACGCCTATTGAGCGACACGGCCCTCCCCTATGCCCCGCCCTTTCGGCCGCAGACTGCGGCCATCGGCATTGTGGGTTCGATGCTGGTCACGGTGGGCGTGTTTCTCTCGGGCTTCGTCATCAGCGAGCCGGCGCCCTATGAAGTCTTCATGGCCGGCCTTATCGGCCTGTGGGCGATCGTCGGCCTGCGCATCTCGCGCTATATCGCGCCGCTCGTCGTGCTCATCCTGCTCTTCAATGTCGGTGGCATGCTGTCGCTGACGGTGCTGGACGACCTCTCGGTCGGCCCGATGTATATCGCCGTCTCGCTGTTTCTGGCGCTCTCCAGCATCTTCTTCGCCTCGATCGTCGAGGCCAAGCATCAACGGCTGGAGCTGATCTTCCGCGCCTGGGTGGCAAGCGCCATCATCACCTCGCTGCTCGGCATTCTCGGCTATTTCCATGCCTTTCCCGGCAGCGAGGCCTTCACGCTCTACGATCGTGCCAAGGGCGCGTTCCAGGATCCGAACGTCTTCGGCCCCTTCCTCGTCGCTCCCTCGCTCTATCTCGTGCACGGACTGCTGGCCGGCCGCATTCTCGGCGCGCCGCTCAAGATCATCGGCCTGCTCATCCTGGCGCTCGGCCTGTTCCTGTCGTTTTCCCGCGCGGCCTGGGCGCTTTATCTCTTCTCGGTGGTCGCCCTCGTCTTCATCATGCTCCTGAAGGAGCGCACCGGCGCCTTCCGCCTGAAAATCCTCGTGCTCAGCCTTTCGGCCGCCGGCATGATGATCCTCGCGCTGGTCGTCGCCCTGCAATTCGACAAGGTCTCCGACCTGTTTTCCAGCCGCACCCAGCTCGTACAGGAATATGACGGCGGCCATCTCGGCCGTTTCGACCGCCACCGCATCGGCTTCCTAATGGCCATGGAAAAGCCGCTCGGCATCGGCCCGATGACCTTCAGCAAGATCTTTCCGGAAGACGAGCACAATATCTGGCTGAAGTCGCTGACCTCCTATGGCTGGCTTGGTTTCGCCTGCTATTTCACCCTCATCGTCTGGAGCCTGTGGGCCGGGTTCAAACTGCTTTTGCGCAACCGGCCCTGGCAACCCTACCTGATGATTGCCTTCATCACCGTGGTCGGACACACGGCCATCGGCTTCGTCATCGACACGGACCACTGGCGCCACGCCTATCTGCAGATCGGCGTGCTCTGGGGATGCATCGCGCTCGAAAAACGTCACAACAGAAAGACCGGATCGGGCTGATCGCATCATGACGACCTCTGAGGACAGGACCCCGCGGCACATGCGTCTCATGCAGGTGCTGGAGCCGAGCGGCGGCGGCTCCGGCCGGCATTTCATCGATCTGTGCCGCGGCATGCAGGCCCGCGGCCACGTCGTGCACGCCGTCTATTCGCCGCTCCGTGCCGAGGAACGCTTCGTCGAGGAGCTGCTGGCGCTCGATCTCGCCGGCGTGCATTCCGTCGCCATGGCGCGGTCGCCCGGCCCGTCCGACCTCGCCGCCTGGCGCTCGCTGCGCGCCGTCATGCGCCGCAGCGGGCCGTTCGATATCATCCACGGCCATTCGTCGAAGGCCGGCGCGCTGTCGCGCCTGCGCCTGCCCGGCCGCCACGTCGCGCGGGTCTATACACCGCACGCCTTCCGCACCATGGATCCCGGCCTCGGCAATCTCGGCCGCAAGGTCTACGGCTCCATCGAGAAGGTGCTGGCCCGCGCCTTCACCGATCGCCTCATCTGCGTTTCCGCCGACGAGTACGCCCATGCCCGCGCGCTCGGCATGCCGCGCGAAAAGCTGTCGATCGTCGTCAACGGCGTGAAGACGCCACCGACGGACCTGCGGGACGCCGTGCGCGCAGCACTTGCCATTCCCGCCGATGCCCTCCTCTTCGGCTTCGTCGGCCGCCTGTGCCACCAGAAGGCCCCAGAACGCCTGATCGCCGCCTTCCGGAGTGTGGCGGAGCGCGTGCCGAACGCGCATCTCCTGATGGTCGGGACAGGTGAAATGGAAGACATCGTCCGTCGCCAGATCGCGGCCAGCAGCTATGCCGAACGCATCTGCCTCACCGCGCGCTTCACGGGGCCGCAAGCCATGGCCGCCATCGACGTCCTGGCCATGCCGAGCCGCTACGAGGCGATGTCCTACGTGATGCTGGAAGCAGCCGCCGCCGGCAAGCCGATGGTCCTCACCAATGTCGGCGGCGCTTCGATGGTGCTGAAAGACGGCGAAAACGGCGTGCTCGTGGAAAACAAGGACGACCCCGAACGCTTCGCCGCCGCGATGCTGCACCTAGCCGACCCCGACCGCCTCGATCGCCACACCAACGCCGCCCTCGCCCGCAGCCACGACTACGGCCTGGACCGCATGATCAGCGAGACGGAAGCGATCTACCGCGGGCTGATCGCCTGAGGCTGAAGACAATTATCCACATTTGCCGCCAAGCCGGCTTTTTGGGCTTGCATCCAAAGGACCGAGACTATAGGGGTTTCGTCGGTCCGGAATGTAGCGCAGCCCGGTAGCGCACTTGACTGGGGGTCAAGGGGTCGTGGGTTCGAATCCCGCCGCTCCGACCATTCTCTTCCTGAGTTGTCGGCCCCCAGCCGAGGACTTCCCCGCCCCTTGAAGCGCATCGGAATGCGCGACACGCAGATTAGGCCTATGCTTGCACTC
>CBFGOD010000081.1:0-12777 GCA_965650295.1 uncultured Shinella sp.
CCAGCGCTTCTCGTCGACGACGATGCGGTGCATGACCGCGATCTGCCCCGCCGGCCCGCCGAAACTCAGCGCCGCCACCCGCGCCCAGACCTTGAGCGCCTCGCCGAAGGAGACGCCATGATCCGGCAGTTGCGAAGGATCACGCGCGGCAATGTCCGTATCCCCAGGCAAATCTCTCATCCTTCCCCTCACCCCTCGGCGCCTATCCTGCCGATGTATCCATCTTATGACAGGGCTGCACGACCAAAAAGCATTGCGCCGAACCGGCGATCCGCTAGGGTCGCCCCCACCGGAAAGGGGCACTGTCGGAACTGGTCGCGGCCCCGTCGCAGACAGGCTTTAATGGCGCAAACACAGGCCCTAAGATCGGCCGCAATATTTCATCGGGGTCCAGCACATGGCAGAGTTTCCGCAAAAGGCGAAGGTCGTCATCATCGGTTTGGGTGGCATCGTGGGCGCGTCCATCGCCCATCATCTCATCGAGCGCGGATGGGACGATATCGTAGGCATCGACAAGTCGGGCATTCCGACCGACATCGGTTCGACGGCGCATGCCTCGGACTTCTGCTACACGACGAGCCACGACTATCTCTCGGTCTGGACCACGCAGTACTCGATCGATTTCTACGAGAAGATGGGCCACTACGCCCGCATCGGCGGCCTCGAAGTCGCCCGCACCGGCGACGACACCTGGATGGAAGAGATCAAGCGCAAGCTCTCCTCCGCCAAGGCGTTCGGCACGCGCGCGCATTATGTCTCGCCGGCCGAAATCAAGGACATGTTCCCGCTGATCGAGCAAGATCAGGTGATGGGCGGCCTGTTCGACCCGGATGCCGGCCTCGTGATCCCGCGCTCGCAGACGGTTGCAGGCAAGCTGGTCGATGCCGCTGAAAAATCCGGCAAGCTGCAGGTCTACGGCAACACGCCGGCCCAGTCGCTGATCGTCGAAGGCGGCCGCATCAAGGGCGTCGTCACCCATCGCGGCACGATCATGGCCGATCACGTCATCGTCTGCGCCGGCATCTGGGGCCGCCTGATCGCCGAAATGGTCGGCGAAGACCTGCCGGTCATGCCGGTCGATCACCCGCTGACCTTCTTCGGTCCGTACAACGAATTCGAAGGCACCGGCAAGGAAATCGGCTTCCCGCTTTTGCGCGACCAGGGCAACTCCGCCTATATGCGCGACACCGGCGACCCGAAGACCACCGAGGGCGGCCAGATCGAGTGGGGCTATTACGAACAGAACACCCCACGCCTCTGCCACCCGCGCGACATTCTCGAAAAGCACGAGGCGCGCCTGTCGCCCTCGCAGCGCGACCTCGACATGGAGCAGATCCTCGAGCCGCTCGAAAAGGCCATGGAACTGACGCCGATCCTCGGCGAGCTCGGCTATAACGAAGGCCATTCCTTCAACGGCCTCTTGCAGGTTTCCGCTGCCGGCGGCCCGTCCTGCGGCGAGAGCCAGAAGGTGCGCGGCCTGTGGTATTGCGTCGCCATCTGGGTCAAGGACGGCCCCGGCTACGGCAAGCTCATCGCCGACTGGATGACCGACGGCCGCACCGAGATCGACCACAACTCCATCGACTATTCGCGCTTCTACCCGCACCAGCTGACGGAAGAGTTCATTGAGGGCCGCTCCTACGAGGCCGCCCAGAAGATCTACTTCCCGGCCGTGCACAACCGCGAACCCTATGCCTCGGGCCGTGGCGCCAAGCGCTCGCCGTTCCATGAACGCGAAAAGGAACTCGGCGGCTACTTCATGGAACTCGGCGGCTGGGAGCGTGCGCATGGCTACGCGGCCAACGAGCACCTCTTGGAAAAGTACGGCGACCGCGTGCCGGTGCGCGAGAACGAATGGGACAGCCGCCACTTCTGGCGCGTTTCCAATGCCGAGCACCTGGCGCTCAGCGAGGATGTCGGCATCATCAACCTCTCGCACTTCCACATGGTGGATATCGAAGGCCCTGATCATGTCGAGCTCTTGGAATGGCTCTGCGCGGCAAAGATCGGCGGCGACGGCAATATCGGCAAGGGTATCTACACCCACTTCCTCGACGACGAGGGCATGGTGCGCGCCGACTTCACGGTCTTCCGCATGGCCGACCGCTGCCGCCTGGTGAACGGCGCCGATGCCGGCCCGCGCGACTTCCACTATATGAAGCGCGTCGCCGAGGACCGCGGCCTCGATGTCACCATCACCGACACATCGGAAAAGTACATCACCATCGGCATCTGGGGGCCGAATGCCCGCGAGAACCTGAAGAAGGTCGTCGCGGACCCGGCTGGCCTCGACCAGGAAAACTTCGCCTTCGCCGCGATCAAGCAGATCGAGATCGCCGGCAGACAAGTCACCGCCTTCCGCATCTCCTATGTCGGCGAGCAGGGCTGGGAACTGCACATGAAGTACGAGGACGGTCTGGCCGTGTGGGATGCGCTGCGCTCCACGGGCGCGATGGCCGTCGGCGTCGAGACCTATGCCAACTCGCGCCGCATGGAAAAGAGCCTGCGTCTGCAGAACGCCGATCTGCTCACCCAGTACAACCTCATCGAAGCCGACCTTGCCCGTCCGAAGGTCAAGGAAGCCGATTTCCGCGGCAAGGCCAAGCATCTGGAATACAAGGCGCGCGCCCACCAGCCTGCCATGCTCTGCACGCTGGTCATGACGGAGAATACGGACAAGAGCGGTGTCAAGCGCTACCCGCTGGGCAACCTGCCGGTCATGGACCCGGCAACCGGCGAGGTTCTCATCGACGACCTCGGCCGCCGCTCCTACACGACCTCGATCGCCTTCGGCCCGACCATCGGCAAGAACATCGCGCTGGCCTACCTGCCGCACGCCTATTGCCAGGAAGGCCGCAAGCTTGAGATCTCGTATTTCGACGAGACCTATCCGGTCGAGGTCGTCAGCATCGGCTACAAGCCGCTCTACGACCCCGAAAACCTCAAGCCGCGCACGTAACGCGCGGCTTTCCAGACATAAAAAGGGCGTGCCGGCTATAGCGGCACGCCTGAAACTGAAACTGCCAACCTCTCGTTTCGTCGTCCTCGGGCTTGTCCCGAGCATGACGATAGGATTGGATTGCTTCGTAGGATGCAGGGCGCACCGGCCTGATGGCGCACCGCCCCAGACTCAGAAAGCCGTTACGCGGCCCTCCACCTGCACGGCACCGTCATCTATGGGCATGACGCCCCCATCCATCGCCGCAGCGACCGCCGCAGTGCCCAGCACCACAATGGGCGTGCCGTTCTGGACGCGGTTGAACAGATCGACCACATCCTGGTTGATCATGCGCACGCAGCCCGACGAAACGGACTTGCCGATCGTCCACCACTCGGGCGAGCCGTGGATACGGTAGAGCGTGTCTTCCTTGTCCTTGAAGATATACATGGCGCGCGCGCCCAGCGGGTTCTTCAGGCCCGGCTCCATGCCGCCATTGCGCGAACTGTAGGGTTCCAGTTCCGGCTGGCGGGCGATCATCTCGTCCGGCGGCGTCCAGCGCGGCCAGGCACGCTTGTACTGGATGACACCACGGCCGGCCCATTCGAAGCCTGCGCGGCCGAGGCCGACGCCGTAGCGCATCGCCTGCCCGTCCTCATAGGTCAGATAGAGGAAATGGCTTGCCGTATCGACGACGATCACGCCGGCACGCTCGCCCGTCGGGTTGGGCACCATCTGGCGATAGAAGCGCGGATCGATCTTCTGGTAGGGGATGGCGGGCAGCGGATACGGCTCGTCATCCTTCGGACCATACATGGCGGCGTAAATGCTGTTATCGACGACCGGCTCCGGCCTTATCGCGACCCTTTCGCGAACCGGCGTCGTGCAGCCGGCCAGAACCGTGGTTGCCAATCCTGCGCTGCCCAGCAGGAAGGAGCGGCGGGTTACGCTTTCACCAGTCAAGGAATGCCCTCACACCTCAATCGTCATAGGGATCGGCCAGCGCGGCATCGGGCCTGCTGACCGGATATTTCGTGCGCGAAATGCGGGCGGCCATGCCCTTCGCGCCCTGCTGCTTCAGGAGCGAGCGGAAGCTCGGATGCATACCGCCGTCCACATA
Organism: uncultured Shinella sp.; assembly: GCA_965650295.1. Classification (GTDB taxonomy): domain Bacteria; phylum Pseudomonadota; class Alphaproteobacteria; order Rhizobiales; family Rhizobiaceae; genus Shinella. The sequence continues at coordinate 4,059 of CBFGOD010000081.1, forward strand.
GGCGAAGCTCGAAACCGGTGTGGCGCTCGCAAAAGCCGCATCCAGCTTCTTTTGTTCCGCACCGATCTTCGCGATCACATCATTTTGAGCGCCATCGACCGTGGCCGGGCACTGGGCGAGCGGATCGTCCGGCTCGCCATTCACGAAATCCCGATTAAAGACATAACGGCCGCCGCAAACGGAGACCTTCGGCTGCTTGCGCGTGAAGGCGAAGGCGTCATAGCCCTCCTTCAGCGTGCGCCAGAATGGCATGTTGGGATCGCCCTTGTGCTTGGCCATGTTTTCCGTGGTCATGCGGAAGGGATAGGCCTGGACCTGGAAACGCTCCTGGCCGCCGTCCAGCGCCTTCTGCACGATGGCGTAGATTTCGCCCACACCCTGGTCCGTCATGGCATAGCAGCCCGACGACGAGCAGGCGCCATGCACCATCAGCGCCTCACCGGAATAGCCGAGCGCCGATTCCAGCCGGTTCGGATAACCGAGGTTGAACGAGACGTAGTACTGCGAGTTCGGGTTCAGCATGCCGGCGGAGACATGGTAGAAACCCTCCGGCGCCTGGCGGTCGCCGCTCTTCGTCTTCGGCCCGAGCTTTCCGGACCAGCGGCACATCGGATAGGTCTTGAACAGCGCGTACTGGCCGCTCGCATTGACCTTCCAGACCTCGAGCTCGCTCTCCTGCTTGAAGATGCGCACCAGCACCGGGCTTTCCGGCCGCATCTTCTTCTTCGACATTTCCGCTTTCACCTTGTTGGAAAGCTGCGGTGCTTCGGCAAGCGAGGCGACATCCATGGCCATGCAGCCGGCGAGCAGGCTGCCGGCGACGGTCGCGGCGGCAAGGCGCGCGAACAGCGAGAGGCGCGGGCCGGTGGTTTCACGAGAAAGGAGATGGCGAAGCGCAAACATGGGTCGGTTTCGATTGCTGGGGCCGGTGTTGGAAATCGGAGCGCCGCGGGATCGACGGCGCATCTCGTGCATAGAGTCCAAGCGATTGCTTAGAACTTCGTTAATCTTATGACCCGGAAGGGCCATTGCCCGGCATCATGCCGTGGGAATGCCGCGAATCCGGCATCAATCTTGCCGGGAGCATAAACCCTCAAGCCGCTTGAGCTTCAAGACCAGCTTTGCGGCTTTCTTTCGTCGCAGGATCACGCAGCGAACAAAAAATCGTCAGATGCTTGCGCCAGACCGCTCCTGCGGGCGGAAAGGCAAAGAAAGCTTGATTTACCATGCGCCTGCGCACATCTGTGAGCGAGTTCATGCGATGAGGCGAAGCGATGCTGACGATCGGCGATCTTTCCAAGGCCACGGGCGTCAAGGTTCCGACCATCCGTTACTACGAGCAGATGGGCCTGCTCTCCCATGCCGAACGATCCGAGGGCAACCAGCGGCGCTATTCCAGCGGCGAGCGCGATCGCCTCACCTTCATCCGCCATGCCCGTGACCTCGGCCTCACCATCGATGCGATCCGCGCGTTGATCGAACTCAGCCAGCATCCCGAGCGCCCCTGCCACGACGCCGACCGCATCGCCGCTGAGCAGCTGAGCACCGTGCGCCGCAAGATCGAGCGCCTGCAGAAGCTGGAGGCCGAGCTGGTGCGCATCACCAGCCATTGCCATTCCGACCAGATCCGCGACTGCTACGTCATCCGCGCGCTGGCGAACCACGATCTCTGCCAGGACGAACACGACTAGGACGCGGCAAGCCGTTTCAGTTTCTGGAGCTGCGCCGCGCGCGGCTCATGCATGTCGAGCATGCCCTGCAACCGGCCATCCGCCCGGATAAGGAAAAGCCCGGCGGTGTGCTCCATCGTGTAGCTGTCCGAGGCTGTCGGGACCTTCCTGTAAAAGGCCGAAAAGGCATCCGCCGCCACCTTGGTCTGGGCCGCATCGCCGCGCAGCGCGATGATGCGCGGATCGAAGGACGTCATGTAGAGTTTCAGAAGCTCCGCCGTGTCGCGCTCTGGATCGATCGAGATGAAGAGCGGCGTGATGCGATCCGCCGCCGGGCCGATCTCCTTGAGCAGGCCGCTCAGTTCGAAAAGCGCGGTCGGGCAGACATCCGGGCAATGGGTGAAGCCGAAGAAGGCGAGATAGGGTTTTCCGGCGAGATCGGCCGAGCCGAAGGGCTTGCCATCGACCGTCTGCAAGATGAAGACGCGCTGTTTCGGCCGGTTCGCCGGACGCAGCTTTGCCGCGACCGTCGCTCCGACGATCGCGGCAAGTCCGGCAAGGCCGAGAAGGGTCCTGCGCCGCATTACTTGATTGGTCGCAGTAGGCGCAGCGCGTTCAGCGTGACGAGCACCGTGGCGCCGGTATCGGCGAGGATGGCGGGCCAGAGGCCGGTGATGCCGATGATCGTCGTCACCAGGAACACGCCCTTGAGGCCGAGCGACAGCGCGATGTTCTGCACGATATTGCGCATGGTGCGCTTCGAGAGGTCCGTCATCAGCGCGACATCGCCGACGCGGCCGTGCAGGATGGCGGCATCCGCCGTTTCCAGCGCCACATCCGTGCCGCCGCCCATGGCGATGCCGACATCGGCGGCGGCGAGCGCCGGCGCGTCGTTGATGCCATCGCCGATCTTGCCGACCACAAAACCTTCGCGCTGAAGCTCGCCGACGATGCGCTGCTTGTCCTCCGGCATCAGCTCGGCGCGCACCTCTATACCGAGCTCGGCGCCGACGGCCTTGGCCATACGGGCATTGTCGCCGGTCAGCATGACGGTCTTGATGCCGAGATCCTTCAGGGCTTTCAGGCCGGCGGCGGCATCCGCACGCGGCTCATCGCGCATGGCGATGGCGCCGGCCAGCACGCCGTCGACGATCAGCATGGAGACGGTCTTGCCGTCATCGTTAAGCGCGGTCGTGGTGGCCTGCACCTCTGCGGACAGGGCGGCGCGCTCGGCGGCAGCCTTCGGCGAGGCGAGGAAGATTTCCTTGCCCTCGACGGTGGCCGTCACACCCTTGCCGCCCAGTGCCCGCGAACCGGTGGCGACCGGGACCACGATGTCGTCTTCGGCAGCCTTGGCGAGGATGGCAAGCGCCAGCGGGTGGCTGGAGCCGGCTTCGAGAGCTGCGGAGAGGCGCAGCACCTCCTCGGCCGAGGCGGAGAAGGCGACGACGTCGGTCACCTTCGGCTTGCCCTCCGTCAGCGTGCCGGTCTTGTCGAAGGCGATGGCCGTGAGTTTGCCGAGGCCTTCCAGCACCGCGCCGCCCTTCATTAGCAAGCCGCGGCGGGCGCCGGCGGAGAGCGACGCGGCGATGGCGGCGGGCGTCGAGATGACCAGCGCGCAGGGGCAGCCGATCAGCAGCACAGCGAGGCCCTTGTAGACCCATTCGCTCCAGATCCCGCCGAAGAACAGCGGCGGGATGATCGCAACGAGCGATGCGACGACGACCACGCCGGGCGTGTAATATTTCGAGAAGCGGTCGATGAAACGCTCGGTCGGCGCCTTGGATTCCTGGGCTTCCTCGACCAGCTTGATGACGCGGGCAATCGTATTGTCAGCGGCCGCGGCCGTGACGCGGATGCGCAACGCCGCATCGCCATTGACCGTCCCGGCAAAGACCTTGTCACCGACCTCCTTGCGCACCGGCGTGCTCTCGCCGGTCACCGGCGCTTCGTCGATGGCGCTTTCGCCTTCGATGATCGTGCCGTCGGCGGAAATGCGGTCGCCGGGACGCACGAGGATGACGGCGCCGACGGCAAGCGATTCGGCCGGCACTTCTTTCGTGCGGCCGTCCTCATCGAGCAGCGCCGTCTTCGGCACCAGCGTGGAAAGCGAGCGGATGCTGTCGCGCGCCTTGCCGGCGGCAACGCCCTCCAAGAGTTCACCGACGAGGAAGAGGAAGACGACCATCGCCGCCTCCTCCGTCGCATTGATGACGACGGCGCCGACGGCGGCGATGGTCATCAGCATCTCGATGGAGAACGGCGTGCCGGCCAGCGCCGCCATGATCGCGCGACGCGCGATCGGTAGCAGGCCGACGACCATGGCGACGATGAAGGCATAGGTTTCGATATCAGGAAAGAGATGGCCGACGGCATAGGCGACGACGAGCGCAGCGCCGGCGAGAATGGTCAGCCGCCCCTTCTTGCCCTTCCACCACGGTCCCTCGGACGGGCCATGGTCATGCCCATGCAAGCCCTCGATGGCTGCCGTCTTCGGTGCATCATGGTCATGCCCGGCGTGATCGTGATGGTCGTGCCCGTGATCATGGCTATGGCCGTGGTCATGATTGCAGTTCGGACCATGCTCATGCTTGGCTACCGGCTTCTCAGTCACCACGCCGGCCGGCGTCACCGCATAGCCGAGCCCCGAGACCTTCCTGCGGATCGCCTCCAGATCGCTTTCCGCATCGTGCTGCACACGCATCGTGCCCGCCGTCACCGAAACGGAAACATCGGATACACCGGGCATGCGGCGCACGGCCGTATCGATCTTGCTGGCGCAGGAGGCACAATCCATGCCCTCCACGCGGAACCGGGTTTCTTTCACATCAGCCATCGCACAATCCTCTTCAGTCTCGTGACATGGTTCTACGACCTCTAGTGACTAGAGGTGCAAGAGGGATTTCGAGAAATTTTCGAACAAAAGGACGCATTGAAATTGCCGACGGCCTTGTGCTAGGGAGCGCCCCATTGAATGCAGGTTTCATCTGCTGGTTGGGGAGGACGCCATGTCTTGGCAAACCCTCTTCCAATCGGGGATGGGCTCGGATGCCCCCCGAACGGAAGAACGCTCTACGATGCGCGCCCTCGCGGCCCGCTCTGGCTTTTACGCCGTCAGGCTGGCTGCGCCGTTGCGCCGTCCGGTGAAGACACCGCGCCTGCCCAATCTATTCCTTGAGCGTTATCGCGACCGGGGTAACAGCGCCAAAGCGCTGTCGCATCGCCGTGTCCGCACGACGATACCGTAACAGCGGCTTTCCCCCTTTTTGAGCCACGCGGAGCGGGCGGTTTGCGCCTCCCCTCACCGCGTTCCTATCGCGTTGCCGGCCTTTTCGCCGGCGGCCGTTCCACCGCAGCAGACAGGTGCCCGATGTCCCTGACCACACCCTATTACCTGATCGACAAGTCGAAGCTCCTCGCCAACATGGAGAAGATCGCGCGTCTTCGCGAAATCTCCGGCGCCAAGGCGCTCTTGGCGCTGAAATGCTTCGCGACCTGGTCGGTCTTCGATTTCATGCGGGACTATATGGATGGCACGACCTCCTCCTCGCTCAACGAGGTTCGTCTCGGCCATGAGCGTTTCGGCAAGGAAACGCATGCCTATTCCGTCGCCTATGCCGACTACGAGATCGACGAGGTGGTCAGCCACGCCGACAAGATCATCTTCAATTCCATCGGCCAGCTCGACCGCTTCGCCGACAAGGCGTCCGGCATCGTGCGCGGCCTGCGCCTCAATCCCGGCATTTCCTCCTCGACCTTTGATCTTGCCGACCCCGCCCGCCCCTTCTCGCGGCTCGGCGAATGGGACATGAAGCTGGTCGAGCCGGTCATGGACCGTATCTCCGGCTTCATGATCCACAACAACTGCGAAAACGGCGATTTCGACCTGTTCGATCGCATGCTCGGCACGATCGAGGAGAAGTTCGCCCCGCTCTTGAAAAAGGCCGAATGGGTGAGCCTCGGCGGCGGCATCCACTTCACCGGCGAAAACTATCCGCTGGAAAAATTCGCCGAACGGCTGAAGCGCTTTGCCGGCGAGTACGGCGTACAGGTCTATCTGGAGCCGGGCGAAGCCTCGATCACCAAATCCACCTCGCTCGAGGTGACGGTGCTCGATCTGCTGAACAACGGCAAGAACCTCGCCATCGTCGATGCATCGATCGAGGCCCATATGCTGGACCTCCTGATCTACAGGGAAAACGCCAAGATTTCCCCGAACACAGGACCGCACCGCACCATGATCTGCGGCAAGTCCTGCCTCGCCGGCGATATCTTCGGCGAGTTCAATTTCGAAAACCAGCTTGATGTCGGCGACCGCATCTCCATCCAGGATGCGGCCGGCTACACCATGGTCAAGAAGAACTGGTTCAACGGCGTGAAGATGCCGGCGATCGCCATCCGCGAACTGGACGGCACCATCAGAACGGTCCGCGAATTCACCTACGCGAACTATGAAGAAAGCCTCTCCTGAGGCTGTACCGGGTTAGAAGGAGATATCCCCCGACATGAAGAAGAATGTGCTCATCATCGGCGCCGGCGGCGTCGCACAGGTCGTCGCGCACAAATGCGCCCAGAACAACGACGTGCTTGGCGACATCCACATCGCCTCGCGCACCAAGGCCAAGTGCGACAAGATCATCGCGTCGGTCCATGAGAAGAAGGCGCTGAAGCAGCCGGGTGTGCTGGAAGGCCATGCGCTCGACGCGCTCGACATCGAAGCCACCAAGGCGCTGATCACCGCCACCAAGTCCGAAATCGTCATCAATGTCGGCACCGCCTTCCTCAACATGTCGGTGCTGCGCGCCTGCATGGATACGGGCGTCGCCTATATCGACACGGCGATCCACGAAGAGCCGGGCAAGATCTGCGAGACGCCGCCGTGGTACGGAAACTACGAGTGGAAGCGTGCCGCCGAATGCGAAAAGAAGGGCATCACCGCCATCCTCGGCGCCGGCTTCGATCCGGGTGTCGTCAACGCCTATGCCAAGCTCGCCAAGGACGAATATCTCGACAAGGTCACGGACGTCGACATCGTCGACATCAATGCCGGCAGCCATGGCAAGTATTTCGCCACGAATTTCGACCCGGAAATCAATTTCCGCGAATTCACCGGTGTCGTCTATTCCTGGCAGAACGGCGAATGGCAGACGAACAAGATGTTCGAAATCGGCAAGGACTACGACCTGCCGGTCGTCGGCACGCGCCGCGCCTATCTCTGCGGCCATGACGAGGTGCATTCGCTGGCCAAGAACATGGATGGCGCGAATGTCCGTTTCTGGATGGGTTTTGGGGATCACTACATCAACGTCTTCACCGTCCTGAAGAGCCTCGGCCTGCTCTCCGAGCAGCCGGTCAAGACGGCCGAAGGCCAGGACGTCGTGCCGCTCAAGGTGGTCAAGGCCGTGCTGCCCGATCCGGCATCGCTTGCGCCCGGCTATGAAGGCAAGACCTGCATCGGCGACTACGTGAAGGGTTTCAAGGACGGCAAGGAAAAGACCGTCTTCATCTATAACGTGGCCGACCACAAGGAAGCCTATGAGGAAGTCGGCTCGCAGGGCATTTCCTACACCGCCGGCGTTCCCCCCGTCGCTGCCGCCATGCTCGTCGCAACCGGCGAGTGGGACGTGAACAAGATGGCGAACGTGGAAGAACTGCCGCCGAAGCCCTTCATCAACCTGCTCAACGGCATGGGCCTGCCCACCCGCATTCAGGACGAGGACGGCGACCGCGCCGTCAGCTTCTAAGCCGGAAAGCCGGCCGCGTTTCCCGACGCGGCCGGTGCCTCTTGGAAGCGACTTCCGCATTCACTACAAAGGGATCGCCCTCCCTTATGCAAGGCTGCGGAAAAATGAACCGTTACCCCATGTTCAGCCCCCAGCTCCTGATCAGTTTCGTGGCCGTCTGCGAAACGTCGAGCTTCACCCGCGCCGCCGACCGGGTGTCGCTGTCGCAATCGACGGTCAGCCAGCAGGTGCGCCGGCTGGAAGAATTGCTAGGCAAGGCGCTGTTCGAGCGCAGTTCGCACGAGGTGCGGCTGACCGAAGAAGGCATCAAGCTCCTGAGTTATGCCCGCCGCATCATCGCGCTTAACGAGGAGGCGCATGACGCGCTGACCGGGCCGTGGCGCGATGGCGTGCTGAGGCTCGGCATGCCCGAGGATTTCACCGTGCCGACGGTCGAACTGCTCGCCGCCTTCAAGCGGGAGCATCCGCATCTGCGGCTCGACGTAACCAGCGGATTGAGCCCGGACCTCTACCAGGCCTATCGGCAGGAAGAGCTCGATCTCGTGCTCGTCAAGCAGCGCCGGGTAAACCTGCCGCGTGCCGCCCGGCCCGAACCGTTGCTTTGGCTCGACAGCCTCGAACATCCGGCCATCGAACAATCCCCGGTGCCGCTCGCCGTCTTTCCGGTGAATGGCCTCTATCGGGAGGAACTCTGCCAGACGCTCGACGCGCTCGGCATTCGCTGGCGGGTCAGCTATAGCGGCGGCGGGCTTGCCGCGCTCGCGGCCGCTTCGGCCGCCGGCCTCGGCGTCAGCCTGCTGCCGGCGAATTGCCGCCTGCCGAGCCATCGCGTTCTCGGCGAAGCCGAGCGCCTGTTGCCCATCGAGGATTTTGAACTCGCTCTGTTCTATCGCGACACCGCCACGGCCGTGACGCTCGATCTTGCCGAGCGGCTCATCGCCTTCTGCGATTTGACGCGCTAGCGTTAGTATCGGCAAATCGAATAGCCAGCATTTTCAAATGTCGCTGCCAACGGACCGCGCCCTTTTCTACAATGGCGTCATCCCTTCCAAGCACGACGAGGAGACGATGTTGGAACGCACCGTATCGCAAAGCCGCAGGGCTTTCCTGAGCCGCACCGGCCAATTGACCACCGCCGCCGCCTTCGCCGGCCTGACCGGCATGAGCGGCGAGGCTGCCGCGCAAACGGCCGCCTGCGAGGAGAAGAAGACCGTGACGGCACTCAAGGACAGCCACTACCTGCTCGCCGATGTCCGGCTTGAGGAGGGTTTTGAAAAGGACGGTGACGTCATCGTCGCCACCGTC
>CBFGOD010000082.1:0-12723 GCA_965650295.1 uncultured Shinella sp.
GCCAAGGGCACCGGTCTTCTCGCCACCATCGGTTCCACGGCGCCGTTCGTCGGTCTGTTCGGCACCGTCTGGGGCATCATGAATTCGTTCATCGGTATCTCGAAGGCGCAGACGACCAACCTCGCCATCGTGGCCCCCGGCATCGCCGAGGCGTTGCTCGCCACCGCTATCGGCCTGGTCGCCGCCATTCCGGCCGTCGTGATCTACAACTTCCTGGCCCGCGCCATCACCGGCTATCGCCAGAACCTCGCCGACGCCTCGGCCGCCATCGAGCGGCTTGCCAGCCGCGATCTGGACGTGCGGCGTGCCGTGCGTCACCCCGCCGTGCAGCGCGGCGAGCGGACCCCCGCCTCCGTCGTGAAGCTCGGGTGACATCATGGCCAGCAAGATCAAGGAAGGCGGCGGCGACGACCTCGAGGAGAACAGCGAAATCAACGTGACGCCGTTCATCGACGTCATGCTGGTTCTGCTCATCATCTTCATGGTGGCCGCACCGCTTGCGACCGTCGACATCAATGTCGACCTGCCCTCCTCCGTCGCCCAGCCGACGCCGCGCGAAGACAAGCCGGTCTTCATGACGCTGAAGAAGGACCTGACGGTCTCGATCGGCAACGGCACGATCGGCCGCGACAATTTCGGCCCGGAACTCGATGCCGTGACGGAAGGAAACAAGGATACGCGCATCCTGCTACGCGCCGACAAGGCCATGGACTACGGCAATGTCATGGATGTCATGAACCTGCTGCGTGCCGCGGGCTACGCCAAGATCGCGCTTGTCGGTCTTGAAGGCGCCCCGGCACAATAATCGGCCCGGCGCGCTGCATGGGCGCGCCGCCTGCCCACAAAAAAGCGTAACAATCGGCGCCAAAGCCTCTTGCACCCTGTTTGAATTCGTTCTAAACGCCCGTCACCACACGCTTTATAGCAAACGGACGGCCTCGTGGCGGAGTGGTGACGCAGAGGACTGCAAATCCTTGCACCCGAGTTCGATTCTCGGCGAGGCCTCCACCTTTTTCACAAGCGATATCGACAGCTTACCAGCCCTTATGGGCTGCCGCTTTTTATGCGCTGCCAGCGTTGCCGCGACAGCCGTTTTCGATCGAACACCACCCTTCGGCGGCGTCCTTTCAAAAGACCGTCGACAAATGTTCGCTCTGCCTGGATAGTCGGTCGATCCGCGAAGTTGCCGCCAGGGTCCACGCGCCGGCACCGGCGCTTCGGTTCGATATCGACGGGAGAGTTCCATGAGGTTCGCATCGCTTCTTGCCGGCATTCTTGCCTTTCTCTCCTTCGGCCTTGCCCAGGCGCGAGGCGAGGAGTTCTACGCCTCTTTTTACGAGAACGAGGAGCAGCCGGCGGCGCATCTCACGTTTACGCCGTGTACCGGTGAGGACGTCTCCGAATGTGTCGCCTACAGCCTCTCCTGCGATCCCGCGCAGACGCCACCCTTGCAGATCAATATCCTCACGGGGCCGGTGGAACCCATGGCGATCGACCTGATCAAGGCTTCGGCCGGGCTCACCTATGCCAAGGTGGGACTTGCCGCCGGAAAGACGACAATCGACCTGCCGATCTCCATGATCCATGTCGATGCAAACGAGATGGACGGCGGCTGGATGCTCAATCTCGGCACTTACGATACCGCGCCCCTGCTCGACGCGCTGACGAAGGACAACAGCGAAGGTGCGGCGATCACCATAGGCGACACGCGCTTTTCGCTTGCGCCGCAAAAGGGCGACGGGGCAAAGCTGATGAAATGGCGCGATGCCTGCATTCGCATCCGCGGGAATTAATCCCGTCCGGAATTGCAGGCTCTTGCAGATGCGCGCTGCCATGCGCATATGCCGAACACAAATCAAATGGAATCACCCATGGCGAAGAAACCCCAAATCGAGCATTCCGAACTGTCGGGCGAGTTTACCGAGGACGACGTGACCGTTCTCGTCGATATCTTCCGGCCGGCCGGCACGCAGCAGGACTGGCGGCTGGAGGTGGTGACGCAGAACGAGGACCTTTTCGAATGGGACGCTCCCTTCGCGACCGACCGGGAGGCCTTCGACGAATTTCTCGCCACCGTAGCACGCGATGGCATCCACTCCTTCCTGGAAGAGGAAGACGTTCCGTCAACCCACTAGGTAACAGCCTCCGGCCTTTCGCCGCCGCTTATCACTCAGGATAAGCGCTTGCTTTTATTACAAATTTTTAATTCCGCCGTTCAGTTTTGGTTCATCGCCCCGGCCCTAGGCTCCTCGTATCGACAACGAGGAAGCCACAGATGAAACTCTTCACCCGCACCCTTCTCACAGCCATAGCGCTCTCCTTTGCCGCCGCACCGATGGCACAGGCCCAGCAGCACTACGGTCATGACCGCAAGCCGGGTTACTCCCAGACCATCAAGAAGAAAGTGATCGTGAAGCGCCATACGTGGCGCAAGGGCGAGCGCTATTCCAACTGGAAGGGTCGCCCCGCCGTGCGTGACTATCACCGCCACGGCCTGCGCAAGCCCACCCGCGGCCAGCAATGGGTGAAGGTGGACAACTCCTACCTTTTGATGAGCGTCGCCACAGGCCTCATCCTGGGCGTCGCAGCCGCCCGCTAAAGCATTTCCGCTCTTTTCCTACGCAGAACTTTTGCTGGAATTGCTCCAAGACAAGCCGCCACCGCGGGTTTTCCTGCGGTGGCGGTTTTCTGTCAGCGCAGGAGAAGCGCCGTTCCATAAAGGCCAAGCGCAAAAACGGTGTGCGACACCAGATTGAGAATGCGCACCGTATTGGCGTTCGGCAATTTCGAGGCCGCGACGCCGATGCCCAGCCCCGGCTGCAGCAGGAACCAGCCCGCTCCGACGGTCACGATGCCGAGAACCCATGCCGGCAGAAACGTAGGCGCGGCAAACCATGACGCGCCGACCAAGATGGCAAGGATGACGCCATAGAGAATGCCCACCAGATAGTGGAAGATCCAGCCGAGCGCCTGCTCCTGCGCGTGAGGCTCTGCGGCGGCGATATTGTCGTGAAAGACCGTGCCGTTCTTCAAATGCCAGACCCAGCGGCCGACTGGCGCCCAGTTCGGCCGCGACTGGCCGAAGCCCTTCCAGAGCAGGACGGCCCAAAGATCCATCAGCACCGTGGCACCGAACCCGATCACGGCACCTTTCACCAGCAATTCCATATGCTTCCCCTCACCCGATATGCATCGGGTTAGATCAGGTCGGGGAAATCGATGCAAGAATGGATCAGCGCGTGTTGCGGCGGGCCTTGCGGGTCGCCCACCAGACGGCGAGGCGCCGGCGCTGACGGCGCACGAAATGGGAATCGTGCGAAAGCACGAGAAGACCGAGCGGCACCATCCAGAATCCAAGCACGGGCAGGAAGCCGAGAAGGCCGCCAAAGACCAGGAGCACGCCGATCAGCGTGCGCAGCCAGCGGGATTCCGGCAGCTTCAGGCGAAAAGAACCGATGACGATCTCCTTGGTGCGGGGATCGATGCCAAATTTCATGTCGTTTTTTTTCGTAGCCATTCCATGCTCTTTTTGCCGCAAAGCCCGGTTTTCCAGGCATCCTCGCCCTTCCAGTTGGAGACTTCTCCACAATCAATCAAGTCTGGTGCATTTTTTTGTCAAAAAGCGCTTGGCAAATCGGTCCAGCATTTGTATTACGCGCTCACTCCGCAGCGAGCAGCTGGAAACCAGCAGCGAGCGGATGATCCCTGGTAGCTCAGCGGTAGAGCATTCGACTGTTAATCGACAGGTCGCCGGTTCGAATCCGGCCCGGGGAGCCAGTTTCTAAAGGGTCTGCTGAAAATTCAGCGGACCCTTTTTCATTTTACATCCATTCTCGTCTTATTCCCTTGGACAGGCTTGCGGGCACAGATTGCACCTTTGGGCGCTGTACCTGCTAAACTGTTACGATCCCTTGCTTTTCACCAAATCGCCGATTGCCAACCCTTGGCCTTTTCGCTACGTATCCGGCCTCAATCGGAGATTGTCATGAACCGCGCATATTTAACTTGTGGAATTGTCGCCCTTTCGATCCTTGCCGGCTGCGTACCCTCGAAGCAGGAATATGCCGCCATTCAGGAAACGGTCCGCGGCAGTGCTAAAGCTCGAAAATTCGCTCTATCGCAATGTATGTCGGGCTGGAATGCAGTTCAAAGAAAGAATGCCTCCATTGTTCTCGACACCTCTGAAAAAGCCGCGCCACAGATTGCGTGCAGCCGAGCTGTCGAAGCAGTGAGATCCGGCAAGTTGGATTATCAGGATATCGTTGACATCAAGCGTGGCAAAATCACACCGAAGTTAGTCAAAATCTTCCAAGGCCGCAAAGTATAGGAAATTCGCTTCCTATCGCCTTTTCGTTGCAAGCGACGTGTTCGAGAGCTGCGCTGACGAGCGCGGCTCTTCTGTTTTCCGCCTTTGCAAACCAAAAGCTACGCCCGATAAGCATAGCCTTGTTCCCTGCCGATCGTCCTTCTGTTCAACGCAGGTTCAGCGGCGGGCGTTTTGTGTTCATCTGAAGCTCGTGACGGGTGGCGAAGCGGCCGAAGAGGAGGAGCAGCTTGCGCTCCTGCGCCTTGTCGATGCCGTTCTTGCGGCAATGGTCCACGACATCGTGGACGGGGCGGGTCTGGCGGGGAATGAACTGACGGTTGTCAATGTGGTGGGTCATGAAGGCTCCTCCGTTCGAGCAGAGGAGAAACACGCCGGGAGAGACTATGTTCCCCCGACGGCCAGAGTTTTCAGGGGACGAGGCCTGCGCCCATCTGGCCTGCCATGCGGACGGCGCCGTAGTCACGATCATGGGCGTGCCGGCGGAATGCCTGGCTCCGTTCGCGCGGACGCAACACGATATCGGAAAGCGGCGTTCCGATCATACCGTCGGCGAAGGTGCCGGTCGCGACATCGTCCTCGTGCTCGATCGACTTCGTCTGAAACAATCCGAAAAGCATCTTCCTATCTCCAGTTTCCGCCCAAACGGGCAGACGGGGGATTCCGTTCCCGCCGCCGCCCGGATAGACGTAAAATTAACCACGTTTGCTAACAGCTCGTTAAAGCCCGACCATTTTTCGACTGCCGCACCATATCTTTGTGATCCGATTTGTCACGATTCACGTCTTGGCGTTGAGCACCATTGACGCTAGCTTCCCCTTACGTCGGGTTGGCAGAGGGACAATCGATGACGATTGAAATGATTTCAGAAAAGATATTTTCAGAGGGCGTGCATCTCGCGCCGGACACTATCGCAGAGCGAACGAAGGGATTGCCCTTCAAAGCGCAACTCGTTCTGCGCGGCCTCATGAAGCTCGAAGCCGGCACGCTCGCGATGACGATCCCCGGCGGCAAGACGTTCATCATTTCCGGCAAGGCGCCCGGTCCGCAAGCGGCTGTGACGCTCCATAATTGGAAACTTATGCATAGCGCCGTGGGCGGTGGGGCGATCGGCGTTGCGGAAAGTTATATCAACGGCGACTGGGAGAGCCCGGATGCTGGCGCCTTCATGGAGCTCATCCTCGTCAACACCAATGTGGTACGCAACTATTCGAACGGCCCGCGCGGTCTCTTCCTGCTGGTGGAAAAATTCCGCCACTGGCTGAATGCCAACACGCGGCGCGGTTCCCAGCGCAACATTTCCGCCCATTACGATCTCGGCAACGCCTTCTATTCCGCTTGGCTCGATCCGACGATGACCTATTCGTCGGCGCTCTATTCCCAGGGCGCAAACGACCTCACCTCCGCGCAGCTTGCCAAATACCGGGCGCTGGCCGAGGCGACGGGCATCGGCCCCAATGATCATGTGCTTGAAATCGGCTGCGGCTGGGGTGGTTTTGCGGAATTTGCCGCCGGCGAGATCGGCTGCAAAGTCACCGGCCTGACGATCAGCCGCGAACAACTCGCCTTCGCCCGTGAGCGCATGGCCAAGGCCGGGCTTTCCGATCGCGTCGAATTGAAATTCCAGGATTATCGTGACGAGACCGGCACCTATGACCGGATCGTCTCCATCGAAATGTTCGAGGCGGTCGGCGAGAAATACTGGCCCGCCTATTTCTCCAAGCTCAACGAGTGCCTGAAACCCGGCGGCCGCGCCGGCCTGCAGATCATCACCATCCTGCAGGAAGCCTTCGAGGACTATAAGGCAAACCCCGATTTCATCCAGAAATACGTCTTCCCCGGCGGCATGCTGCCGACCCGCGAGCATCTCTCGGCGCTCGGCCGCCAGTTCGGACTCGGCATGGCGTCGGATATGGGCTTCGGACCGGACTATGCCCGCACGCTCGCCGAATGGCGCCACCGCTTCTGGGCGGCCTGGGAGCGCATCGTGCCGCTCGGCTTCGACGAGCGGTTTCGGAAGCTCTGGGAGTTCTACTTCTATTATTGCGAGGCGGGCTTCCGGGCGCGCAATATCGATGTGCGGCAGGTGGTTTACACACGCGCCCCGGACTGACCCCGCCGCAGTGGAAAAAATCCCTCTTGAAATCTTTTTCCAGGGAACACGATTTCTTGCAAAGCGCCGCTTGCCGGCCGAAAAGACGATTCCAAATCTAGGCACATAAAGCGAGGCTCGTCTCCCATGTCCATTCTTCCGTCCGTTCTGGATGCAATCGGCAACACGCCGCTGATCCGCCTCAAGGGCGCCTCGGAGGCGACGGGCTGCGAAATCCTCGGCAAGGCGGAATTTCTGAACCCCGGCCAGTCGGTGAAGGACCGTGCCGCGCTTTCGATCATCCGCAAGGCGGAAGCGGCCGGGCAGCTGCGTCCAGGCGGCATCATCGTCGAGGGCACGGCGGGCAATACGGGCATTGGCCTTGCGCTCGTCGCCAAGGCGCTCGGCTACCGCGCGATCATCGTCATCCCGGAAACCCAGAGCCAGGAAAAGAAGGACGCCATCCGCGGCCTCGGCGCCGAGCTCGTGGAAGTGCCGGCGGTTCCCTACAAGAACCCGAACAACTACGTGAAGCTTTCCGGCCGGCTTGCCGAACAGCTCGCCAAGACCGAGCCGAACGGCGCGATCTGGGCCAACCAGTTCGACAATGTCGCCAATCGCGACGCCCATATCGAGACGACGGCCCCGGAAATCTGGCGCGATACCAACGGCAAGGTCGATGGTTTCGTTTCCGCCGTCGGCTCCGGCGGCACCCTGGCCGGCGTGGCCGCGGGCCTTCGCGCCAAGAACCCCAATATCAAGATCGCGCTGGCCGATCCGGATGGCGCCGCACTTTACAACTACTACGCCCATGGCGAACTGAAGTCCGCCGGGAGCTCGATCACCGAGGGCATCGGCCAGGGCCGCATCACGGCGAACCTCGAAGGTTTCACGCCGGATTATTCCTACAACATTCCAGATTCCGAGGCTGTTCCGATCGTCTTCGATCTTATCGAGAACGAGGGCATCGCCATCGGCGGTTCGACGGCCATCAACATTGCCGGCGCAATCCGCCTTGCCCGCGACCTCGGTCCCGGCCACACGATCGTGACGATCCTCTGCGACTATGCTAACCGCTATCAGTCGAAACTCTTCAACCCGGACTTCCTCGATTCGAAGGGCCTGCCCGTTCCGGGCTGGCTGAAGGCGAAATCGGGGATCAAGGTCCCCTATCAGCCGGTCGAATAGGTCTCATGTCCCTTCCCACCACTGCTCTCTTTCGCGACGATTTCTATCTCTCGACACATGAGGCAGTGGTGACGACGGTGCACGAGGACGGCGGCATCGAGCTCGACCAGACCTGTTTTTACGCGACATCCGGCGGCCAGCCGGGCGATACCGGCTTTCTGGAGCGCAGCGACGGCAGCCGCATCGCGCTTGGCCCGGCCGTCACGGGCGCGACGAAAGAGATCATCATCCATCGCCCGCTGGAGGGCGAGGCCTCGCCCATCGTCGGCGAGACGGTCGTTGCCCATATCGACTGGGCGCGCCGCTACAAGCTGATGCGCATGCACACCGCCTGCCACCTGCTCTCCGTCGTCTGCCCCTACCCCATCACCGGTGCGGCTGTCGGCGAGGACGACAGCCGGGTCGATTTCGACATGACCGACACGATCGACAGGGATGAGGTGACGGCGAAGCTGATGACGCTCGTCGAGGAAAACCATCCGGTCTTCGTCCAGTGGATCACCGACGCGGAACTGGCCGCCAATCCCGGCATCGTCAAATCCAAGAACGTGCGCCCGCCGATGGGGCTTGGCCGCGTCAGCCTCGTTTGCATCGGCGAGAATTCCTCCATCGACAGCCAGCCCTGCGGCGGCACCCATGTGTCGGAAACGCAGGAAGTCGGCGCCATCCACATCGCCAAGATCGAAAAGAAGGGCAAGGAGAACCGCCGGTTCCGCATTCGTTTCGGTGCGCCGGGTTCCGCGGCCTGAGGGAGTACAAATATGTCCAACGACAAGAGCAGGTTCGTCGTCTCGGCGGATTGGGTGGAAAAGCAGCTTGGCGCGCCGGAATTCCGCGTGGTCGATGCCTCCTGGTATCTGCCGGCGCAGAACCGCAACGGCGCCGCCGAATATGCTGATGGCCATATTCCCGGCGCCGTGTTCTTCGATCAGGATGTCATCGCCGACCATACGAGCGGCCTGCCGCACACCATCGCTTCGCCGGAGTTCTTCGCAACCGAAGTCGGCAAGCTCGGCATTTCCGACACTGATACGATCGTCGTGCATGACGGCCCCGGCATCTTCACCGCGCCGCGCGTTTGGTGGCTGTTCCGCACGATGGGCGCCAAGAACGTTTTCGTCATGGATGGCGGTATCGACGGCTGGAAGAAGGAAGGGCGTCCGCTGACGACCGATTTGCCGGAGCCGGCACCCGCCGTTTTCCGCACCAATTTCAATCCCTATGCCGTCACCTCCTTCGAGGAGATGCGCGGTATCGTCACGACGGGCTCGAAGCAGATCGCCGATGCCCGTGGTGCGGGCCGCTTCAGCGGCGAAGAGGCAGAACCGCGAGCCGGCATGCGCTCAGGTCATATGCCGGGTGCGAAAAGCATGCCCTCGGGCACGTTCTCCGTCGATGGCAAGTTCAAGGATCTCGCAAGCCTGCGCCGGCATTTCGAGGAATCCGGTATCGATCTCTCCAAGCCTGTCGTCACCAGCTGCGGCTCGGGCGTCACGGCGGGCATCATCTCGCTGGCGCTGGCCTCGCTCGGCCATGAGGACAACACGCTCTATGACGGCTCCTGGTCGGAATGGGGCAGCCGGCAGGACACCCCCGTGGTGACCGGAAAGGACTGAGCATGGCGAAAAAAGTCCAGTCCGCACCGATCGCGGTCCATATCACTGCGCTGGAAATGACGGCGCCGCCGAAGCAGAGCCTGCCGGTGCCGGTCAATGTGCATACGGCCATCTTGAGCGCGCCGGACATTCCGCTCGCCTTCTACCGCTTCCTCTACCGGCAGGTCGGCAGCCGCTGGCATTGGGTCGATCGTCTGCGCATGGACGATGCGACGCTGGCGGCCACGCTCGGCAACAAGCGCAACAGCGTGACGGTGCTCTATGTCAACGGCGCACCCGCCGGCTTCTTCGAACTCCTGCAGGTCGACGACGATACGATTGAGCTTTCGCATTTCGGCCTGCTCGAGCGCGCACTCGGCCTGGGCATCGGCAAGTGGTTCCTGCTCCAGACGCTCTATGCCGCCTGGGCGCTGGGTCCGAAGCGCGTGACGGTCACGACGAACAATCTCGATCACCCCCGCGCCCTTCAGCTCTACCAGATGTTCGGCTTCTCGCCGGTCGGCACGCGCGATGCGGAAGTGGTGCCGCTCTCCGATACCGAACTGCTGGCGCTTGCAAAGCGCGACTGTCTGATGCCGGCGGAACCCCGTTAAACAATCTGAACGGGAGTTAAAGGCGGAGTTCAGGTCTGCTTCAGATCGCAAATGGCACTTTGGCGCCAACGAACGATCCGACCAAGGAGACCACACCATGCAACGCCGCGCCTTTCTGACCGCGCTTTCTGCCGCTTTCGCCGCTCCGCTCTTCTCGAACGCCGCGCTGGCACAGGAAACCCCGTCGGCGGAAATCATCTTGCGTCGCCTCGATGCCGCACCGTCGCGTCGTCTGCGCAACGACGAGCGTGTGACGGTGCGCGAGTTCAAGCGCCGGCCGGACCTGCGCGGTGCGGCCCCCTCGATCAACATCCAGTCGATCAATTTCGCCTTCGGTTCGGCGGAAATCCCGCATTCGGAATATCGCAAGGTGCGCCAGATCGCCCGCGCCATGGAGCAGCTGCTGCGCCGGCGCCGCCATGCCGTCTTCCTCATCGAGGGCCATACGGATGCCGTCGGCTCGTTCGAATCGAACCAGATCCTGTCCGAACGCCGCGCCGCATCGCTGAAGCGCGTGCTGGTGCAGGAATTCCTCCTGCCCGCCCGCGCCCTCGAAACCGTCGGCTACGGCGAGGAGTACCTGCTGGTCCAGACCCAGTACGAGGAATGGCGCAACCGCCGCGTCACGCTGCGCCGCATCGACGAATTCGTTCGCTAACGTCTCTTACCGCCGGCCTCGCGCCGGCGGTTTCGATTCCCGTGGCAAGTATCGGGTGTCGCCACATGCGGGAATGGCGAAAATGGCCTCCTGTCCAACGATCGGAGCCCTCCATGTCCATCCGCTTCCTGCCCATGCCCACCGAAACCGCCGCCGCCTACTGGAGCGGCGGCGATGACGCCTATGGCCTCAAACCGGAACGGCAGGTGTCCGATGGCGATGGCGTGCCCTGCCGCCATTGCCTGCGGCTCGTCGGTGCCGGCGAACCCTACCTGATCCTCGCCCACCGCCCCTTCCCGGCCCTCCAGCCCTATGCGGAGACCGGTCCGATCTTCCTGCATGCAGAGCCCTGCGCCGCGCACCAGCCGTCCGAGGATATGCCAACGATGCTGACCAGCCGCGACTATATCGTGCGCGGCTATTCCTCGGAAAACCGCATCCTCTACGGCACCGGCGCCGTGGTGCCGAATGCCGATATTCCCGCCTATGCGCAGGATCTGCTCGACCGCGAGGACGTCGCCTATCTGCACATCCGCTCGGCCCGCAACAATTGTTATCAGTGCCGCGTGGAGCGGGCATGAAAAAGGCCCGGATCGCTCCGGGCCTTCTCAACTTCGCGTCTCGAAAAAATCAGGCGACGTTCAGGACGGCTTCCGGCGCGAAGGCATCGTAGCCGAGGGCTTCGGCCACCGGGGCGTTCGTCACGCGGCCCCTGTGCACATTGAGGCCGGCACGCAGGTGGCGGTCTTCGGCAATGGCCTTGAGCCCCTTGTCGGCCAGCTGGAGACCATAGTGCAGCGTCGCGTTGTTGAGCGCATGCGCCGAGGTGACCGGTACGGCGCCCGGCATGTTGGCGACGCAATAGTGCACCACGCCGTCGACCTCGTAGGTCGGGTCGGAATGGGTCGTGGCATGCGAGGTCTCGAAGCAGCCGCCCTGGTCGATGGCAACGTCGACGATGACGGCACCCTTCTTCATGCCCGAGAGCATTTCGCGGGTCACGAGCTTCGGTGCGGCAGCGCCGGGGATGAGCACGGCGCCGATGACGAGATCGGCGGAGAAGACTTCCTCTTCCAGCGCGTCGATCGTCGAGTAGCGCGTATGGATGCGGCCGCCGAAGAGATCGTCGAGCTGACGCAGGCGCGGGATCGAGCGGTCGAGGATGGAGACATCGGCGCCGAGGCCGGCGGCCATTTTCGCCGCATGCAGGCCGACGACGCCGCCGCCGATGATCGTGACCTTGGCAGGCAGCACGCCGGGCACGCCGCCGAGCAGGATGCCGCGGCCACCATTGGCCTTCTGGAGCGCCGTGGCGCCCGCCTGGATGGAGAGACGACCGGCAACTTCCGACATCGGTGCAAGCAACGGCAGGCCGCCGCGCTCGTCCGTCACCGTCTCATAGGCGATGGCCGTGACGCCGGAGGCGAGCAGGCCTTTTGTCTGCTCCGGATCGGGCGCGAGATGCAGGTAGGTGTAGAGGATCTGTCCGTCGCGGAGCTGCGTCCATTCGGAGGGCTGCGGTTCCTTGACCTTCACCACCATATCGGACTTCTGGAAGATATCCGCGGCGGTGGGAACGATCTTCGCGCCGGCGGCGCGGTAGGCATCGTCATCAGCGCCGATGCCGGCGCCGGCCTTGGTTTCGATGATGACGTCGTGGCCATGCGCCACATATTCGCGAACAGCACCCGGCGTCAGACCGACCCGATATTCGTGATTCTTGATTTCCTTCGGACAACCGACACGCATGCGCGTTCCTCTCCTGTGACATTCCGGTATCCCCGCCACTCCCAGCGGGACCACTATGGAACCAGAGGATGCGCGCAATGTCCTTGCAAAGCGCGTTTGCGAAACCGCTCGCAATCGAATATTCTTCGAATATCAGTAGAATTTTCGAAGGAAATTCGAATGGCGCAACTGGATGCGATCGATACTGCGATCCTGAAGGTGATTCAGCAGAACGGCCGGATTTCAAATGCTGACCTCGCCGAGCGCGTCGGCCTGTCGCCGTCCGCCTGTTCGCGGCGTCTCGACATTCTGGAAAAATCCGGCGTCATCAACGGCTATCACGCCCGCGTTTCACCCAAGGCGCTCGACTACAAGATGATCGCCATCGTGCACATCTCGCTGTCGGGCCAGTTCGCCAAGACGCTGGCCGAATTCGAGCAGGCGGTGAAGCTCTGCCCCAATGTGCTGGTCTGCTACCTGATGTCCGGCGAATACGACTATATCCTGCGCGTCGCCGCCAAGGA
>CBFGOD010000083.1:0-12715 GCA_965650295.1 uncultured Shinella sp.
AGCCATGCTGGAAAAGGCGCGCGCCTTCCTGCCGGGCCTCAAGCCCCAGGGCGGCATGCAGTGGATGGGTTTTCGCCCGTCGCTGCCCGACAGCCTGCCGGCGATCGGTCGCGCCCGCGCCACGCCTGATGTCATCTATGCCTTCGGCCACGGCCATCTCGGCCTCACGCAATCCGCCGGCACCGCCCGTCTCGTCGCCGATCTTCTGACCGACCGGCCGACGACCATCGACATCGCATCCTTCTCGCCGCAACGTTTCTAGGAGCTATTCTATGACAGCGCTCTCCGCCCGCAGCATTCTTGCCGGAACAGCCTCCGGTCCGATCATCGCCGCGGGCGAGGCGCTGAGTTTCTGGGGCGGTGTCGATCCGGCGACGGGCCGCGTCATCGACGTGCACCATCCGCTGCATGGCGTGACGATCACCGGCGGCATTCTGATGATGCCATCGAGCCGGGGCTCCTGCACCGGCTCCGGCGTGCTGCTCGACCTGGCATTGACCGGCCGCGCGCCGGCCGCCCTTGTTTTCAGAGAGGCGGAGGACGTGCTGACGCTCGGGGCGCTGATCGCCGCGGAAATGTTCGGCAAATCGCTGCCGGTTTTGCGCCTCTCGCATGAGGCCTATGACGCGCTCTGTCGTGCCAGGACGGCGACGATCAGCGACACAGCGATTGAAGCCGACGGCCTCGTCATCCCCGTTTCCCCACCGGCCACATCCGCGCTCAATCTCACCGAGAACGACCGCGCCATGCTCGACGGCCGCGACGGTATCGCGGTGCAGCTGGCATTGCGCATCACCGCCGCCATGGCGGCCCAGCAGGGTGCCGAAAAGCTCATCGACGTGGTGCAAGGCCATATCGATGGCTGCATCTATGCCAGCCCCGCCAACCTGACCTTCGCGGAAAAGATGGCCGATATGGGCGCCAAAGTGTGCGTGCCGACCACCATGAACGCCATTTCCGTCGACCGCGCCAACTGGGAAAAGCAGGGTGTGCCGCACGATTTCGGCGACCCGGCCGCGCGCCTCGCCGACGCCTATGTGCGCATGGGCTGCCGTGCGACCTTCACCTGCTCACCCTATCTGCTCGACAGCGCGCCGAAGACGGGCGAGGCCATCGCCTGGGCCGAATCCAATGCCGTGATCTTCGCCAACACGGTGCTCGGCGCCCGCACGGCCAAACATCCCGACTTCCTCGACCTCTGCATCGCGCTCACCGGCCGTGCGCCGCTCTCAGGCGTCTATCTCGACGAACACCGCAAGGCCCAGCGCGTCATCGACGTCGAGCTGCCCGAGAATATCGATGACGCCTTCTGGCCTATCGTCGGCTATCTCGCCGGTCGCGCGGCACCCGACCGTATTCCGCTGCTGCGCGGCCTTGCCGCTGCCAAGCCGACGCAGGACGACCTCAAGGCGCTCTGCGCCGCCTTCGGCACTACCTCGGCCGCCCCGATGCTGCATATCGAGGGCGTGACGCCGGAAGCCGATGGCATCGCCGCCGACGCTGCCGACCACACGAGGATCACGCGCGCCGACATGGTCGATGTCTGGACGATGTTCAACGACGGTCCAGAACAGGTCGAACTCGTCGCCATCGGCAGCCCGCATGCCTCGGCCTCCGAATGCCGGGCGCTGGCCGACGCCTTGGGTGACCGCAAGCGCCATCCCGACGTGACCGTCATCGTCACGGCCGGCCGTGACATCATGGCGGAAACCGGCGATGTCCTGACGCGGCTCAGGGCGAGCGGCGTTCAGGTCCTGCCGGATCTCTGCTGGTGCTCGATCTCCGAACCGGTCTTCCCGACCAAGACACGGGCGCTCCTCACCAATTCCGGCAAATACGCCCATTACGGCCCGGGCCTCTCCGGCCGCACCGTGCGCTTCGGCAATCTCGCCGACTGCATCGAGGCGACGCTGACCGGCCGCGTGCCGCCGCGCCTGCCGGCCTGGCTGTCCTGAAACCTCAGTCCCGCCCGAAAACGTCGCGCGTATAGACCTTGTCTTTGACGTCGTCGAGCTCGGCCGAAAGGCGGTTGGCGACGATGAGGTCGGAGCGGCGCTTGAACTCGTCGAGATCGCGCACGATCTCCGAGCGGAAGAACGTGTCGTCCTCGAAATCCGGCTCGTAGATGATGACCGGAATGCCCTTCGACTTGATGCGCTTCATGATGCCCTGGATGGAGGATTCGCGGAAATTGTCCGAATCCTTCTTCATCGCGAGCCGGTAGACGCCGATGACGTCAGGATCCCGCGCGACGATGTCCAGCGCGAGGAACTCCTTGCGCGTGGTATTGGCATCGACGATGGCGCGGATGAGGTTCTGCGGCACATCGGAGAAATTGGAAAGCAACTGCTTGGTGTCCTTCGGCAGGCAATAGCCGCCATAGCCGAAAGAGGGGTTGTTGTAGTGCTTGCCGATGCGCGGATCGAGCCCGACACCGTCGATGATCTGGCGTGTGTCGATGCCATGCGTCATGGCGTAGGAATCGAGTTCGTTGAAATAGGCGACGCGCATGGCGAGATAGGTGTTGGCGAAAAGCTTGATCGCCTCCGCCTCGCCCGAGCCGGTAAAGAGCAGCGGCACGTCCTCCTTCAAGGCGCCCTGCTGCAAAAGGCGCGCAAAGAGCTGCGCCTCCGGCGTATCCGCCCCCATGACGATGCGCGACGGATACAGGTTGTCATGCAGCGCCTTGCCCTCGCGCAGGAATTCCGGCGAGAAGACGATGCGCGCATCGCCGCGCGCGTCGCGCAGCGCCTGCGTGTAGCCGACGGGCACGGTGGACTTGATGATGACAGTGGCATCCGGATTGAGCGCCCGCGCGGCGTCGATGACGGCCTCGACGCTCTTCGTATCGAAATAATTGTATTGCGGATCGTAATTGGTCGGCGTCGCCACGAGGATGAAATCCGCGCCGGAGAACGCCTCCACCTTGTCCGTCGTCGCCTTCAGCCTGAGCGGCTTCGTCGCGAGATAATCCTCGATTTCGGCATCGACGATGGGGGAAAGGCGCTGATTGACCTTCTCCACCCTCTGCTCGGAAATGTCATAGGCGATGACATCATTGTGCTGGGCAAGCAGCACCGCATTGGAGAGCCCGACATAACCGATACCGGCAACCGCAATCGTAACCATGAAAATCCCGTCGGCAACGCCATAAAATATGCAGGACGCGCGAAACGGTCAGCCCTGCGTGAATTCAGGAGATAGTATGCAGGGAGGGTTACAAAAGAATGGCGGGCCGGAAATGACGAACGGACCGCCATGCCAAGGCCCCATGGCTCCGCCTGACCCGTCAGGATCTGCCGGTGCCGCCGTTACTCGGTTTCCGGCACTTTCAGGATCAGCGCCTCGTCGGGACCGATCGGCTGGCCGCCTTGCGTTCGAACCTCGAGGCGGACGGGCTCGCCGGTCGCACGCTCCACCAACACCGAATGCGCCTCCCCGGGCGAGAAGAGATGGCGCTCGCCGAACTGTCTGAGGGCGACGACGACGGGGAAGAGATCCTTTCCCTTGGCAGTCAGGCGATATTCCATACGCGCGCCGCCTTCGGTGGCGGGAGCCAGTTCCAGAATGCCGCTCGCGATCAGCCTTCGCAGGCGTTCGGTCAGGATATTGCGTGCGATGCCGAGGCTCTTCTGGAATTCACTGAATCGCGTCAGCCCGTCGAAGGCGTCGCGCACGATCAGCAGCGACCACCAGTCACCGATCACGTCGAGCGCACGCGCACTGGGGCAGAAGTCCTGCTTGAGGCTTTTTCGCGCGACCATCGCTCACTCCGCATCCGGCTTTTGCCGGAAATTAAGTTGCATCATTAAACTAAAATCTCTATCCAGATAATGGTTGCATTATTAAACAAATCGATCTGGAGATGACAATGTTTTTGACCAGCACGCGACGCCTGCGGGCGCCGCGAACGATGGCGCCTGTGCGCGAACCCGGCGTCCTCCCCGCCTCCTCCCCGGAGGCATCACCGCTCACCCGCGCCAAGGTCTTCCTGTTCGCTCTGGCCAGCGGCCTTGCGGTGGCCAATGTGTATTTCGCGCACCCGCTTCTCGACGTTATGGCCGACGATCTGGGGCTCTCCCGCGCCACCGCGGGCATGATCGTCGGGGCCACGCAGCTCGGCTACGGATTGGGCCTCATTCTTCTGGTGCCGCTCGGCGATCTCCTGGATCGGCGCAAGCTCATCATCATCCAATCGTTTCTGTCCGTTCTGGCGCTCACCTGTGTCGGCTTTTCGACTTCCGCCGCGACCTTGCTGGTCTCCATGGCCACCGTCGGCTTGCTCGCGGTCGTCACGCAGGCGCTGGTCGCCTATGCCGCCAGCCTTGCGCATCCCGGCGAACGCGGCCATGTGGTCGGCATGGTCACCGGCGGGATCGTGCTCGGTATCCTGCTTGCGCGAAGCGTCGCGGGCATGCTCACCGATCTTTCCGGATGGCGGACCGTCTATGTCGTTTCCGCCGCACTGACGTCGGCGATCGCGCTGCTGCTCTGGCGGGCGCTGCCGCGGCAGGAGAGGCCGCGAACCGGGCTGTCCTATCCGGACCTCATCAAATCCCTCGCCACCCTGCTGATAGAGGAACCGGTGCTGCGCATCCGCGCCGTCATCGCCATGCTGATCTTTGCCAACATCACCACCCTGCTGGCACCGCTGGTCCTGCCGTTGAGCGCGCCGCCATTTTCCCTGTCGCACACTGAAATCGGCCTGTTCGGACTGGCCGGGGCGGCTGGCGCACTGGGCGCCATGCGTGCGGGACGATGGACCGACGCGGGATATGGCCAGCGCACGACCGGCATAGCGCTTGGGCTGATGCTGGCGGCGTGGTTGCCGATCTCGCTTTTGGATCACTCGATCCTGTGGCTGATCGCAGGTGTGCTGGTCATCGATTTCGGATTGCAGGCCACCCACGTCACCAATCAGGCGATGATCTACCGCGTCAGGCCGGATGCCCAAAACCGCCTGACCGCCGCCTATATGCTGTTCTATTCGATCGGCAGCGCCATCGGCTCGTCGGCCTCCACGATCGTCTACAGCTGGGCGGGATGGACGGGGGTCTGCATCGCCGGCGCAGGCATCAGCCTTGCGACCATCATCTTCTGGGCACTCACCCTCAAGGCAATGCCCGCGACGGCAACCCGCAAAGCGCAGAGCCAGGACGACGTTCAGCCATGATCCGAACGGCCGCAATGTCCGGAACCTTCCTCGGACCGGCAGCCGCGTCGCAGACTTTCACGCGGGGGAAGAATGGCGCCAAGCGGAGATTTAGGAGACCATCAGTTTTGACAGCATGATGTTGCAAGCATTGCGATGGCGCATTCAAGAATCCTGGCACATATCCACCCGCTCATAAATATGGTGGAATCCGCTTGCGATCTGCCGATCAGGATCGAATATCCTGATGATCTCATTGCCAATTCATCGCCGATGTTCGGCGATGCATGGCTATCGTGCCGTCTGTCTGCAAAAATGGGTGATGTTCAAACGCGACACGGAATCGCCTCTGGCACTCTCAGTGCTAATCGACATTATAAATTAATAGAGGAAAACTCATCGACTTGTACAAGTCGATGAACCCCTAAATACTAGTTCATAGCTGATATTTAGGGATTGCCGGAATGATGGGGACCGTAGAGGCCGTAATCGACAGATCTGCGGATCCAATAGACCAACTCATCGCGGGACACCGGGCTGGCCACGGCCTTGCCCGCCCGTTCTATCACGCCCCCGATATCTATCAGCGCGATATGGAACGCGTCTTCCGGCGGCATTGGCATTGCATCGCCCATGAAAGCGTGATCCCCAACGCCAATGACTTCGAGGTCTTCCGCATCGACACCGAGCAGGTGATCGTCACACGCGCGGCGGACGGTTCGATCCATGCCATCCTCAACGTCTGTCGCCATCGCGGCGCGGAGGTCTGCACCAAGCAGAAAGGCAATGCGCGCGTTTTCGTCTGTCCCTATCACGCCTGGACCTACGGCAATGACGGAAGCCTGCGTGCTGCGCGCCTCATGCCGAAGGACTTCAAGCGTGAGGACCACGGCCTGAAAACGCTGCATGTGCGCGTTGTCGAAGGCTTGATCTTCATCTCCTTTGCGGAGGCTCCGCTGGATTTCAGCGAGGTCGAGCATCTGCTTCACGCGACCTGCGGCCAATACGGCTGGGGGAGCGCCAAGGTCGCCTATCGCGAAACCTATCCGGTTGCGGCCAACTGGAAGCTGGCCGTCGAAAATTACGTCGAGTGCTATCACTGCGGTCCCGCGCATCCGGAATATTCGCAGACCCACGCGCTGGAACAGCCGCTCCATATGATCGCGGCGATGAACGACGCCCTGGAAGCACGGACCTGTGCGCTTGGCATCGAGGTCGGTTCCGGCAACCATTGGCAGACGTCGCGTGAAGGGCGCGAGGCGATCCATGCCTTCCGCTATGCGCTCTATGAGGGCGTCGAGAGCGGCAGCGAGGATGGCAAGGCCGTCGCGCCGCTGATGGGGCGTTTTACCGATTTTGATGGCGGGGTCACCTCCATTCATCTGGGCGGAACGACATTCCTCGTCTGCTATCCCGATCACGGCATGATCTACCGCTTCATTCCGAAGACGGCAGAGACCTGCGAGATGGAACTGATCTGGCTTGTCGATGGCCAGGCGGAAGAGGGCAAGGACTACGATCTCGACCGGCTGACCTGGCTGTGGAAGGTCACGACGGCGGAAGACAAGGCGATCATCGAGCACACGGCGCGGGGTGTGCGGTCACATTATTTCGTTCCCGGCCCAATCGCCCCGATGGAGCACAATGAGCTTCGCTACATCGACTGGTATCTCGACGAAATCAGCCGCCCATAAAGATAAAGACATAAGCATATCTTTATATCTATTGACAAACGTCCCTTGATGACGTGAAGTCTGCGCGTCGTGGTTCCCTGGAGCGGCTATGCCATTCCAGGGCTAAGAGGGAATCCGGTGCGCCGATTGTTCGGCAAAGCCGGGGCTGCCCCCGCAACTGTGAGCGGTGAGCCGCTGTCCAGCATGTCACTGAGGCGAAAGCCTTGGGAAGACGGACAGCGGCGATGACCCGTGAGCCAGGAGACCTGCCAAGACGAACTAACGTCCACGGGCGGGGTGTCCCGGTGGTTGCTGCGACCCGTGACTGTACGGGCAATCGCACGCGTCCGCTTTACCCATGCCCCCACACATCAATGGGGTATGACAATGTCCAAACAAACTCTCTCCACCGCATCTCTCGGCTTTCCACGCATCGGACGGCATCGCGAATTGAAGGCCGCGCTCGAAAGCTTCTGGTCCGGCAAGATCGCCGAACAGGATCTCCTCGAAACGGCCAGGACGCTGCGTGCCGAAAACTGGTCGCTCCAGCGCGACAGCGGGATCACGCAGATTCCGTCGAACGACTTCTCTCTCTACGACCATGTTCTCGATACCGCCGTCATGGTCGGCGCGGTCCCGGCAGCCTACGGCTGGACAGGCGGCGATGTCTCGCTTGCCACATATTTTGCGATGGCGCGCGGCAGCCAGGGTGGTGGTCATGCGGATTGCGGCCATGTCCATCACGACCATGGCGTTTCGGCACTTGAAATGACCAAGTGGTTCGATACGAACTACCACTATATGGTTCCCGAGGTTTGCGGGGATCAGGCTTTCACGCTCGCCTCGCAGAAGCCGGTCGACCATTTCCTGGAGGCGAAAGCACTCGGGATCCACACCCGTCCGGTCGTGCTCGGCCCGGTCACTTTCCTCAAGCTTGCCAAGGCGCGGCCTTCGACCTTCAAGCCGCTCGATCTCCTCGTCAAATTGCTGCCCGTCTATGAAGAGCTGTTCCGCAGGCTTGCCGCTGCCGGTGCGGATTGGGTGCAGATCGACGAGCCGATCCTTGCCCTCGACCTGACCGAAGGCGAACGTCATGCCTTCGCAGTGACCTATGCGACGTTGACCAAGGCCGCGCCCAACCTGAAGATCATGCTGGCGACCTATTTCGGCGCGCTGGCGGACAATCTCTCCGCCGTCACCGCGCTGCCGGTCGCAGGGCTTCATGTCGATCTCGTGCGCGCGCCGGAACAGCTTGAAGCGGTGCTCGATGCCGTGCGAGCCGACAAGGTCCTGTCGCTTGGCGTGATCGACGGACGCAACATCTGGCGGGCCGACCTTGCTGCCATCCTCGAGCGGTTGGCTCCGGTCGCCGCCGCGCGCGGTGACGATACGATCGAGATCGCGGCCTCATGTTCACTGCTGCACGTGCCGATCGATCTTGAACTGGAAACGGGGCTCGATGCGGATCTGAAGTCCTGGCTCTCCTTCGCCACCCAGAAGCTCGGCGAGTTGGTGGTTCTCGGCAAGGGTCTGGCGCAGGGCGAGGAGGCCGTCCGTGAAGCGATCGACGGTGCATCGCAGGCTATCGCCGCGCGCGCCGCCTCGCCGAAGGTGACCGACCCTATCGTACGGGGGCGCATCGCCGACATCGACACCGCCATGGTGACGCGCAAGAGCACCTTCGAGACGCGCCGCCAGATCCAGGCGGGGGCAATCAACCTCCCGCTCTTTCCGACCACGACGATCGGGTCCTTCCCGCAGACCGGCGAGGTGCGCAAGGCACGTTCGGCCCACGCCAAGGGTCTGCTGAGCTACAAGGACTATGAGACCTTCCTGCAAAAGGAAACGGAGGCGGCAATCCGTTGGCAGGAGGAGATCGGGCTCGATGTGCTGGTGCATGGCGAATTCGAGCGCAACGATATGGTCCAGTACTTCGGCGAGCAGCTTTCAGGCTTCGCTTTTACACAACATGCATGGGTGCAGAGCTATGGCTCGCGCTACGTCCGTCCTCCGATTATCTTCGGCGATGTCTCGCGGCCGAACCCGATGACCGTACGCTGGTGGGCCTATTCGCAGTCGCTCACCGACCGGCCGGTGAAAGGCATGCTGACCGGTCCGGTGACCATCCTCAACTGGTCCTTCGTGCGTGACGACATCCCCCGCAGCGCGACGTGCCGCCAGATCGCGCTCGCCATTCGCGGCGAGGTCGCCGACCTGGAAAGCGCCGGCGCCCGGATGATCCAGATCGACGAGGCGGCCCTGCGCGAAGGCTTGCCGCTTCGCCAGAAGGACTGGCAGCATTATCTCGACTGGGCTGTCGAATCCTTCCGTCTGTGCTCGACGGGCGTTGCGGACGGGACGCAGATCCACACCCATATGTGCTACTCGGAGTTCAACGATATCATCTCGGCGATTGCCGCGATGGACGCCGACGTCATCTCCATCGAGACCTCGCGCTCGAAGATGGAACTGCTCGATGTTTTCAGGACCTTCAAATACCCGAACGAGATCGGCCCCGGCGTCTACGACATCCATTCGCCGCGGGTGCCCGACGTCAAGGAAATGACCGATCTCCTGTCGCTTGCCCGCGAGCGGCTGCAGGACCGCCAGCTCTGGATCAATCCCGATTGCGGCCTGAAGACCCGCAAATGGGACAAGGTCAGGCCGGCTCTGGTGAACATGGTGGAAGCGGCCCGCCGCCTGCGGGAAGCCGACACTTCCGCCGTGGCCGCGCAATGAGCCGAAGGCTCGAAAACACACCGATGCCGGGAGCAATCCCGGCATCGACCAGCCGCCTGGTGTTTCCCGGCGACACCAATCACCACGGAACGCTGTTCGGAGATGCCCGACTTGCTGGGATGGACAGATCGTCCTGTCTCTGTCGGCCGTCACGAAACCGTTGATAAGCAATCATAGTGATTGACGCAATTTTTACCTTGTCTACTATATCTAGTGTTCGAGGTTCCTTCGATTCGAAAGTGTCGAAGGCTAAGACGGGAATCCGGGGTGGCCATGATGGCCGCGTCAATCCGGAGCTGCCCCCGCAACTGTAAGCGGCGAGCATTCGTTCGACAAAGCCACTGAGGCGCAAATGCCTTGGGAAGGGGAACGAATGCCGCGACCCGCAAGCCAGGAGACCTGCCTCGCACATGAACGTCCACGGGCGGGGTGCCCGGCAGGCGAGCGTTGGGTTGCGGAATGATGCCGCCCCGCCGTCTCCCCAGATGCCCCGTATGAATAGCTTCGGGGTGAAGTCATGTCGAATGTGTTTCCAGTGCCTCCGCGCGTGTAAGCGGCGCCCCGCGTCCGGCCGTCCCTAAGGGGGTCGTCCATCCAGTTTCACTGCATCGAACGGTCATCGGCGGATGACCGAACGATCTTCCATGCCCAATCGCCACATCACGAGGAAATCATGTCCATCACCGTCTATTCCAAGCCTGCCTGCGTCCAGTGCACCGCGACCACCCGCGCGCTCGACCGTCAGGGCATCGATTACAGCGTCGTCGATGTTTCCGAGGATGCCGAAGCATTCGCGCTCGTTCAGGGCCTCGGCTACCGCCAGGTTCCCGTGGTCATTGCCGGGGAGCAGCATTGGGCAGGCTTCCGTCCCGACATGATCAGCGCGCTCGCCTGAAGCCGTGGCAATGGGTGAGCTCGTCTACTTTTCCACCCGGTCGGAAAACACCCATCGCTTCGTGCAAAAGCTCGGCCTTCCGGCCTCCCGCATCCCCCTTCGCGCCGATGAAGTGCTGAAGGCAAGCGTGCCTTTCGTCCTCGTCGTGCCGACCTATTGCGGCGAGGACGGCAAAGGTGCCGTTCCCAAGCAGGTGATCCGCTTCCTCAACGATGCGGAAAACCGAGCGAACCTTCGCGGCGTGATTGCCGCGGGCAACAGCAATTTCGGCGCGACCTTCGGGATCGCCGGTGACGTCATCTCCGCCAAATGCGGCGTGCCCTATCTCTACCGCTTCGAGCTTCTGGGCACCGCGGAAGATGTCGCCAATGTCAAACACGGATTGGAACGATTTTGGACACGATGACGCTCGATAAACCGGTGAAGACCCCGGAAATCACGGCGCTGGACTATCACGCGCTGAACGCGATGCTGAACCTCTATGACGACGAGGGCAGGATCCAGCTCGACAAGGACCGGCAGGCGGCCAAGCAATACTTTCTCCAGCACGTCAACCAGAACACCGTCTTCTTCCATAACCTCAGGGAGAAGCTCGATTATCTGGTCACCGAGGGCTACTACGAGCAGGAGGTGCTGGACCAGTACGCCTTCAATTTCGTGCGCGATCTCTTCGATCACGCCTATGACAAGAAGTTCCGCTTCCCGACCTTCCTCGGCGCCTTCAAATATTACACGTCCTACACGCTGAAGACCTTCGACGGGAAGCGCTACCTGGAACGCTACGAGGACCGCGTCTGCATGGTGGCGCTGACGCTGGCACGCGGCAACGAGGTGCTTGCCCGCGATCTCGTCGACGAGGTCATTTCCGGCCGCTTCCAGCCGGCGACGCCGACCTTTCTCAATGCCGGCAAAAAACAGCGTGGCGAACTCGTCTCGTGCTTCCTGCTGCGCGTCGAGGACAACATGGAGAGCATCGGCCGCTCGATCAATTCGGCGCTCCAGCTTTCCAAGCGCGGCGGCGGGGTGGCGCTGTCGCTGACCAATCTTCGCGAGATGGGCGCGCCGATCAAGCAGATCGAAAACCAGTCGTCCGGCGTCATTCCGGTCATGAAGCTCCTGGAGGACTCGTTCTCCTACGCCAACCAGCTCGGCGCGCGACAGGGCGCGGGCGCGGTCTATCTGCATGCCCATCACCCCGACATCATGCGTTTCCTCGACACCAAGCGAGAGAATGCCGACGAGAAGATCCGCATCAAGACGCTTTCGCTCGGGGTGGTCATTCCCGACATCACCTTCGAGCTCGCCCGCAACAATGAAGATATGTACCTGTTCTCGCCGCATGACGTGGAGCGTGTCTACGGCGTGCCGTTCACCGAGATATCGGTGACGGAAAAGTACCGCGAGATGGTCGAGGACGGCCGCATCAAGAAGAAGAAGATCAAGGCGCGTGACTTCTTCCAGATCATCGCCGAGATCCAGTTCGAGAGCGGTTACCCCTACATCATGTTCGAGGACACGGTGAACCGGGCGAACCCCATCGCGGGCCGTATCTCCATGAGCAATCTCTGCTCGGAAATCCTGCAGGTCAGCGAGGCGAGCGAATTCAACGACGACCTCTCCTATGCGAAAATGGGCAAGGACATTTCCTGCAATCTCGGCTCGCTCAACATCGCGGCTGCGATGGACAGCGCCGATTTCGGCCGGACGATTGAAACCTCGATCCGAGCGCTGACCGCCGTCTCCGAGATGAGCCACATCTCCTCGGTTCCCTCCGTCGAGAAGGGCAATGATGACAGCCACGCCATCGGCCTCGGCCAGATGAACCTGCACGGCTATCTCGCCCGCGAGCGCATCTTCTACGGTTCGGAAGAAGGCATCGATTTCACCAATATCTATTTCTACACGGTGACCTATCACGCCGTCCGCGCCTCCAACCG
Source organism: uncultured Shinella sp. (assembly GCA_965650295.1). GTDB lineage: Bacteria > Pseudomonadota > Alphaproteobacteria > Rhizobiales > Rhizobiaceae > Shinella. Next base: position 12,397 of record CBFGOD010000083.1, read on the forward strand.
GTTGGCGGTCGAGAAGGGCGTGAGCTTCAAGGGCTTCGAGAATTCGAAATACGCCTCCGGCGACTATTTCGACAAATATACCGAAGCCGAATGGCTGCCGGCGACGGAGAAGGTGAAGGGCCTCTTCGAAGAGGCCGGCATCCATATCCCGACGCAGCAGGACTGGCTGGAACTGAAGGCGGCCGTGATCGAAGGCGGGCTCTACAACCAGAATCTCCAGGCCGTGCCGCCGACGGGCTCGATCTCCTATATCAACCACTCGACCTCCTCGATCCACCCGATCGTCTCGAAGATCGAGATCCGCAAGGAAGGCAAGATC
>CBFGOD010000084.1:0-12701 GCA_965650295.1 uncultured Shinella sp.
AGGGGGGTGAGCCACAAGCGGCACCTCTCCGCATCCGTCTCGAACTCTTCCCAGATGGCCGGATCGACGTGCAGACGGTCGCCTTCACCCCGCTCGCACCGGAGGCCACATGGCGCTTGGCGATCGCCGAAACTCGTCTTGCCTCCACCGATCCGCTGCTGCGCCACAAGACCTCGCGCCGTGCCCTCTATGCCGCAGCCCGCGCGGAGTTCCCGGCAAGCGAGGCCGACGAGGTTGTTTTGCTCAATGAGCGCGGCGAACTCTGCGAGGGCACAATCACCTCGCTTTTCCTCGACGACGGCTCCGGCATCCTGAAAACCCCACCGCTCGCCGCCGGCCTGCTGGCCGGTGTGCTGCGCGCGGAACTGCTGGAAAACGGGAAAGCCGTGGAGGCCATCCTGCGGCCGGACGACTTGTCGAAGGGTCAAATCTTCGTGGGCAATTCGCTGCGCGGGCTCATCCGAGCCGCGCTTTCCCGGAGCAAAATGTCGGGCATTAACACCGGTTAACAATATCACGGCAGAAAACCGCGCTTTCCCTTTATTGTGACAGAAATCTGTGCTCTAGCGCTGCCATTATGCTATGGGGCGCGTCAAAGCCCCGATTTTAGCGCAAAGCGGCCGTCCGCAGGAGAACCAAATGGCAGACAGCACCTATCCGGTACATGGCGAAATCACCGGCCCGATCGTGATGATCGGCTTCGGTTCGATCGGACGCGGCACCCTGCCGCTCATCGAGCGCCACTTCAAGTATGACCGGAACCGGCTGATCGTCATCGAGCCGCGCGAAGACGCCGCCGACGCCGAAATCTATGCCCGCCATGGCGTGCGCCACATCAAGGCCCATGTCACCAAGGACAACTACAAGGACATTCTGAAGCCGCTCCTCACCGAAGGTGAAGGCCAGGGCTTCTGCGTCAACCTGTCGGTCGATACCGGCTCCGTCGATCTGATGAAGCTGTGCCGCAAGCTCGACGTTCTCTATATCGACACGGTCGTCGAGCCCTGGCTCGGCTTCTATTTCGACAAGGACATGAAGAACGCCGACCGCACGAACTATGCGCTGCGCGAAACCATGCGCAAGGAGAAGGAAAAGAACCCAGGCGGCACGACCGCGGTTTCGACCTGCGGTGCCAACCCCGGCATGGTTTCCTGGTTCGTCAAGCAGGCGCTCGTGAACCTTGCCAACGATCTCGAGATCAAGTTCGAAGAGCCCGCGCAAGACGACCGCGAAGGCTGGGCGAAACTGATGAAGAAGGTTGGCGTCAAGGGTATCCACATCGCCGAGCGCGACACCCAGCGCACCAAGAACCCGAAGCCGTTCAACACCTTCTGGAACACCTGGTCGGTCGAGGGCTTCATTTCGGAAGGCTTGCAGCCGGCCGAACTTGGCTGGGGCACGCATGAAGAGTGGATGCCGAAGAACGCCAAGAAGCACAAGAAGGGCTGCAAGGCCGCGATCTATCTCGAGCAGCCCGGCGCCAACACGCGCGTGCGCTCGTGGTGCCCGACCCCCGGCCCGCAATACGGCTTCCTCGTCACCCACAACGAGTCGATCTCGATTGCCGACTTCTTCACGGTGCGCGACAAGGACGGCGAAGTCACCTTCCGTCCGACCTGCCACTATGCCTATCACCCGGCCAATGATGCCGTGATCTCGCTGCACGAAATGTTCGGCAACGGCGGCAACCAGCAGCCGGTCCTGCACGTGCTCGACGAGAACGAACTGGTCGACGGCATCGACGAACTCGGCGTGCTGCTCTATGGCCACGACAAAAACGCCTACTGGTACGGTTCGCGCCTGTCGCTGGAAGAAACCCGCCGCATCGCCCCCTACCAGAACGCGACCGGCCTGCAGGTGACCTCCGCCGTTCTCGCCGGCATGGTCTGGGCGCTGGAAAACCCGAAGGCCGGCATCGTCGAAGCCGACGAGGTCGATTACAAGCGCTGCCTGGAAGTGCAGACGCCCTATCTCGGCCCGGTCGAAGGCCACTACACCGACTGGACCCCGCTCGACGGCCGTCCGGGCCTCTTCCCGGAAGACCTCGACACGAAGGATCCGTGGCAGTTCAAGAACATCCTCGTTCGCTGAACCGGCCTAAAAAACCGAATGCCAGACGCCCGCGGCCAAACCGCGGGCGTCTTCGCTTTCAATGGGATAATGCCCGTTCGCTACCATGCGTATCTTGCTTTCGCAGGCTCTTCGCGGCATGGTTTGCCGAATTGGACGGGCGGTTCGCCGCCGTGACCCTGGAGACCCCTATGAAGCCGATCACAGTCCTGAGCCTGCTGACCGCCGCCGTCGCCCTTTCCGCCTGCCAGAGCGACCGCGCGCCGCGCGAGCTGCCGCCGATCCAGCAGCCGCAACAGACCGGTGTCGAGGGTTCATGGATGGACGCGAACGGCCTGATGTCGACTTTCAATACCGGGAGCTTCCAGACCCGCACAACCGATACCAATGTCGTCATGGCCTCTGGAACTTATGTGACCCAGCCCACCGGGCTGATTGAGATCAATCTGTTCTCAAATATCTCCAAAACGACCTCGAAGGTGAATTGCTCGCTGATTGGCACAACACAGTTGAACTGCACCGCTGCGAGCGGCACGCAGTTTTCGCTCACGCGCCGCGCGTGAAGCGCTCACCCGAGAACGAAAGGGCCGCAAGGCCCTTTTTTCGTTTCTGCTGATAGATATGACGATACTTCGGCCGCCCGTCTTTTCTCTTGAAGTTGCCGTCGAGCGGTGAAAACATCCAGCTCGGCTGGCTGGCAAGTTTCCGTTCCAAGGAGAAGCAGATAGCCTCCCCCGCGTCTTCCGACGCCGGCACAAACAAGGAGATGAGGACCATGACGATTTTCCGATCCGGCTTTCTTGCCGCCTCCATCATCGCGCTCTCCAGTGGCTCGGCACTCGCCGATTACGAGCTGAACATCCTGCATATCAACGACCTGCATTCGCGCATCGAAGCAATCAACAAGTTCGATTCGACCTGCTCGGCCGAGGAGGAAGGCAAGGGTGAATGCTTCGGCGGCGTGGCGCGCCTGAAGGCTGCGATCGATGCCCAGCGCCAGGCGCTGTCCGGCAAGAACGTGCTGCTCCTCAATGCCGGCGACAATTTCCAGGGTTCGCTCTTCTACACGACCTACAAGGGTGCGGCGGAAGCGGAATTCCTCAATCTCATGAAGTTCGACGCCATGACCGTCGGCAACCATGAATTCGACGACAGCGAGGACGGCCTCGCCGCCTTCCTCGACAAGGTCCAGTTCCCGGTCGTGACCGCCAATGTCGCCGCAGGTGCGGGCTCGAAGCTCGGCGACCGCATCAAGCCCTTCATCGTGCTCGATCAGGGCGGCCAGAAGATCGGCATCGTCGGCGCGGTCGCCAACGACACGGCGGAACTCTCCTCGCCCGGCCCGAACGTGCTGATCGGTGATGACGTCGCCGATATCACCGCCGCCATCGGCGAGTTGAAGAAGCAGGGCGTCAACAAGATCATCGCGCTCACCCATGTCGGCTATCCGCGCGATCTGGCGGCGATCGCCAAGATTCCTGACGTCGACGTTGTGGTCGGCGGCCACACCAACACGTTCCTCTCTAACACCTCGGACAAGGCGGAAGGCCCCTATCCGACGCTGGTCGACAATCCCGGCGGCTACAAGGTGCCCGTCGTGCAGGCCGGTGCCTATACGAAATATCTCGGCGAGCTGAAGGTCGTGTTCGACGATGCCGGCGTGGTGAAGGAAGCCTCCGGCGAGCCGATCCTGATCGATTCCAAGATCAAGCCGGATGAGGCCGTGCTCGCCCGCATCAAGGAGCTCTCCGGTCCGATCGAAGAGCTGAAGAACAAGATCGTTGCCGAAAGTTCAGCCCCGATCGACGGCTCGCGTGAAACCTGCCGTGCCGCCGAGTGCGCCATGGGCAACCTCGTGACGGATGCCATCCTCGACCGCACCAAGGATCAGGGCATCACCATCGCCATCACCAATGGCGGCGGCCTGCGCGCCTCCATCGACGGTGGCCCGGTCTCGATGGGCGAAGTGATCTCCGTCCTGCCCTTCCAGAACACGGTCGCGACCTTCCAGCTCAAGGGCTCTGACCTCGTTGCCGCCCTCGAAAACGGACTCAGCCAGATCGAAGAGGGTGCCGGCCGCTTCCCGCAGGTCTCCGGCCTGAAATATTCCTTCGACAAGTCGAAGCCGGCGGGCAGCCGTGTCGTCTCCGTCGAGGTAAAGCAGGGTGATGCCTTCGTGCCGCTCGATCCGGCCAAGACCTACGGCGTCGTCTCGAACAACTATATGCGCTCGGGCGGCGACGGCTATTCGGTCTTCGCGAAATCCGGCCAGAACGCCTATGATTTCGGCCCGAACCTCGAGCTCGTCGTCGCCGATTATCTGGCCGCGCACCAACCCTACAAGCCTTACACGGATGGTCGCATCACCGAAGTTGCGGCGTCAGCAACGGCCGGTGCTGCCACCGGCACCGAGACAAAGCCGGCCACATCGACGGAGACGGCTGCAAAGTCGACGGAGGGGGCTGCAACCACCGGCGACGCCGCTTCCGGCGCCGCAACGACGACCGAAGCCAAGCCGGCAACCTCGACCGATACGACTGCGAAGTCTGCGACCGAGGGGGCGGCGACCACAACGACAAGCGACGCAGCCGCCACGGCCGGCGGCAAACATGTTATCGCGCGCGGCGACACGCTGTGGGATCTCGCCAAGGCCGCCTATGGCGACGGCACGCTGTGGCGCAAGATCGCGGAAGCCAACGGCAATCCGCGTCCGCGCGCGCTGCATGTCGGCAACGAGCTGTCGATCCCGGCGAAATAGGACCCCGCGAAATAAGGACAATTTGTCTCCACTATTTCTGCCGGTCCGGGCTTTCCCGGGCCGGCATTTCTTTTTAGAACCATTCCGAACCGAACGGCCCTCCGCCGCGTAGAAGAACACCGAACGCCAACCGCACGCACAGGACCGAAACATGCAGGACATCGCCGCTAAGCCCGCCAGCCATCCGCCCGTCAAACACGGCAAGGTCGGCGTCCTGCTTGTCAATCTCGGCACGCCCGACGGCACCGACTACACCTCCATGCGCCGCTACCTGAAGGAATTCCTGACGGACAAGCGCGTCATCGAATGGCCGAAGATCGCCTGGTATCCGATCCTGTTCGGCATCGTGCTCAACACCCGGCCCGGCAAGGTGGGCAAGGCCTATGAGACGATCTGGAACAAGGACAGGAACGAAAGCTACCTGCGCACCTATACCCGCAGCCAGGCCGAGCTGATGGCGGCCTCGCTTGCCGAACACAGCCACGTCGTCGTCGACTGGGCCATGCGCTACGGCCAGCCGTCGATCGCCTCGCGCATGGAGTATCTCCAGAAGCAGGGCTGCGAGCGCATTCTGGTCTTCCCGCTCTATCCGCAATATGCGGCGGCGACGACCGCCACGGTCAACGACAAGGCCTTCGAATTCCTGCTCAAGCAGCGCTGGCAGCCGGCTTTGCGCACCGTGCCGCCCTATCACGACGACCCGGCCTATATCGACGCGCTCGCCGTCTCGATCGAAAAGCACCTGGCGACGCTCGACTGGGAACCGGAGCGCGTGCTGACCTCGTTCCACGGCATTCCGCAGAGCTATTTCGACAAGGGTGACCCCTATTATTGTCAGTGCCAGAAGACCGCACGCCTGCTGCGCGAACGGCTCGGCTGGCCCGAGGAGAAGCTGATGATCACCTTCCAGTCCCGTTTCGGGCCGGAAGAGTGGTTGCAGCCCTATACGGACAAGACAGTCGAAAAGCTCGCACAGGACGGGATCAAGCGCATCGCGGTGCTCAATCCCGGCTTCGTTTCCGATTGCCTGGAAACGCTGGAAGAGATCGCCGAGCAGGCGGCTGAAAGCTTCCTGCACAATGGCGGCGAGAAATTCGCCCATATCCCCTGTCTGAACGATTCTGCTGAAGGCATGGCTGTTCTGGAAAAAGTCGTGCGGCGCGAGCTGTCCGGCTGGATCTGATCCGGGATAAATCCACCTCCCGTCCAAATAGACTGGCATCGCGGGCCGTATTCCTTAAAGTGGCGCCGCGCCGCATTGTTGTCTGTTGGAGAGAAAGAATATGGAACTGTCCGGGCTGGATATTTTCGTCATCGTCGTCGTCCTTTTTGTCCTCTTCCTGCTGTTCAAGGGGATTAAGACAGTTCCTCAGGGCTATCAGTACACGGTAGAGCGCTTCGGCCGTTACACAAGCACGCTACAGCCTGGCCTTAATTTCATCGTTCCGGTCATCGACAGCATCGGCGCCAAGATGAACGTGATGGAACAGGTGCTGGATATTCCCCAGCAGGAAGTCATCACCCGTGACAATGCCAGCGTCGCCTCCGACGCCGTCGCCTTCTACCAAATCCTCAACCCCGCCCAGGCCGCCTACCAGGTCGCCAACCTCGAACACGCGATCATCAACCTCACCATGACCAATATCCGCTCGGTCATGGGCTCGATGGATCTCGACGAACTCCTGTCCAACCGCGACAAGATCAACGACCAGCTGCTGCGCGTCGTCGATGAAGCCGCCCATCCGTGGGGCGTGAAGATCACCCGCGTCGAGATCAAGGACATCGCGCCGCCGAAGGATCTCGTCGATTCGATGGCCCGCCAGATGAAGGCCGAGCGCGAAAAACGCGCGCAGGTGCTGGAAGCCGAGGGTTCGCGTAACGCGCAAATTCTCCGCGCCGAGGGCGCCAAGCAGTCCGCCATCCTCGAAGCCGAAGGCACGCGTGAAGCCGCCTTCCGCGACGCCGAGGCGCGCGAACGTCTCGCCGAAGCCGAAGCGAAGGCGACGAAGATGGTTTCGGAGGCGATCGCCGCCGGCAATGTGCAGGCCATCAACTACTTCGTCGCGCAGAAATACACGGAGGCGATGGCCGCTATCGGCAAGGCGAACAATTCCAAGATCGTGCTGATGCCGATGGAAGCCTCTTCGCTGATCGGCTCGCTCGGCGGCATCGGCGCCATCGCACGCGAGGTCTTCGGCGGCGACGGCTCCGCCACGCAGCCGGTCAACACGCCGCGCGCCCGTCAGACGACGCCGGCAACGACCACGACCGCCTCGACGCCCGCCTTCCGCAATCCGTTCGACACGCCGCCGCAGGGAACCTGAGCATGATCCAGCGCATCGTCACGGAACTCGGTCCCTGGGCCTGGTGGGTTCTGGGGATCGTCCTTCTCATCCTCGAAGTGCTGATGCCCGGTGTCTTCCTGGTCTGGATCGGCATCGCGGCGATCATCACCGGCGCTCTGTCGCTTCTTTTGTGGGAAGCGGGCTTCTGGACATGGCATGTTCAGTGGCTGATTTTTGCGGCACTCTCGCTCGTGTCGCTCTTTGTCGGCCGCCGGATCATCAGCACCCGCTCGACATCCGACCAGCCGCACCTGAACCAGCGTGGCCAGAGCCTCGTCGGCCGCACGGCGACGCTGGAGCAGCCGATCGCCGAAGGGCACGGCCGCATCCGTCTGGATGATACGATATGGAGCGTCGAGGGACCGGATCTGCCGGTCGGTGCACGCGTGCGCGTCACGGCCAGCAATGGCCGCGATCTCACCGTCGAACCGGTCTGACAGCGATCAGGCGACGCCGATCCGGAGAAGATCGTGGAAATGCACGACGCCGACGGGACGGAAGGTCTCGTCGGTGACGATCAGCGCGGAAATGTTGTGCTGGTTGAGCAGGCCGAGCGCCGACGTCGCCAGCGTTGACGGCTTTACCGTCTTCGGGTTGCGCGTCATCACGTCGTCGACATCGAGTTCGGCAAGATTGCGCGTCAGATTGCGGGCAATGTCGCCGTCCGTGACGATGCCGACGAGAATACCCTCGTCATTGATGACGCCGACGCAGCCGTAACGCTTCTGCGCAAGCGTCATGACGGCGTCCGGCATGGACGTACCGAGCGCGACGAGCGGCATGTTCTCACCGCTGTGCATGATATCGCCGACATGCGACAGGCTCGCGCCCAGCTTGCCGCCGGGATGGAAGGTCTTGAAATCGGTCGCGGTAAAGCCGCGCGCCTCGAGAAGGGCCACGGCGAGCGCATCGCCGAGCGCCAGCTGCATCAGCGTCGAGGTCGTGGGCGCCAGGCCGTGCGGGCAGGCCTCCTGTTCCTTCGGCAGCAGCAGAAGCGTATCGGCTTCGCGCGCCAAAGCCGAGCGTTCGCCCGAGGTGATGGCGATCAACGGGATCTGGAAGCGGCGGGAATAGTTGATGATGCCCTGAAGCTCCGCACTTTCGCCGCTCCACGACATGGCAACGATGACATCGTCTCGCGCGATCATGCCGAGGTCGCCATGGTTGGCTTCGACGGGATGCACGAAGAAGGACGGGGTTCCGGTCGAAGCGAAGGTCGCCGCGAGCTTCGCGCCGATATGCCCCGACTTTCCGATACCGGTGACAACGACGCGGCCGCTGATATCGCCGATCAGCCGCACCGCCTCGCAAAAGGCATCGTAAAGCCCGCCCTGAAGGGCAGCCGAAAGGGCGGCGAGCCCTGCTTTTTCCGTCTCGACGGTGCGGATTGCCGACGCAATAGCACCGTTGCCGTCAACTTTTGCCTGTCTCTTGATCATGCGGCCTCGTTAGACCCTTTGCCCGTCCATGTCCATGCACGAATGAAGGCAGCCCGTTACGACGGGTGAATCGGCACCATATCAACCAAGCGTTAACCACAACGGTTTACGTTCGCTTAGGAAATTCGGAAAGATCGCAGGCCGCAATCATGGCAGAGGCAAACGGAATGGATCGCGGGGCAGCGCTGGCCCGCCAGTCGCGGCATTTGGCCGGGCTTCTGCTCGCCGGCACCATCCTCGCCTCCTCGCCCACCCTCGCCCAGGACGCCACCGGCACCGATACCACCGCCTTCAGCGATCCGCTCACGACGCAGACGGGTACAGGCCAGACGGCGACCACGACGGATACGGCGGCGGGAACGACGGCACAGCCCGCTGTTTCCACCGATCCGGAGGCCGCGATTGCCGATGACGACCTGACCGGCGCGATCCGTCGTACGGACCCGGAAGCCGAGCGGCTCAATCGGGCCGAAGGCACGATCGACAATCTGCGCAATCGCACCGACACCGATCCCTATGAGCCGACCGGCATCCGCCTCGGAACCTTCGTGCTCAAACCATCGCTGACGCAGAGCCTCGGCTATGAGCGCAACCGCTCCGGCAATACATCGACGAGCCGGACCTTCTCGCAGACCGGCATTCGCGGCTCGCTGACCTCGGACTGGTCGCGCCATCAGCTCACCATCGATGCCGAAGGCATCTACCAGCGCAATCTCAGCGGCACGGGCGAAACCGAACCGCTGGCCCGCATCAACGGTGACCTCCGGCTGGACCTGAGCGACGACACGATCGCCAATATCACCGGCGGGTATACCTTTGAACGCGAAGACCCGAACACCCCCAATGCGGCGACCGGCGCGAGCGCCCAGTCCGGCGTGCAGACGTTGACCAGCGGCGCGCGTGTCACGCGCGATTTCGGCCTCATCCGCGGCACGCTCCGCACCGAAATCGAACGTCGGACCTACGGTTCCGCGACGCTCAGCAACGGCAAAAAGCTCGATCTTTCCGACCGAAACTACACGGAAGCAACCGTGACGGGCCGTATCGGCTACGAACTGTCGCCCGCGCTCATTCCCTATCTGGAAGCCTCCGTCGGGCGTTCGTTCTATGATCAAAAGACCGATTCGCTCGGTTACGAACGCTCCGCCACGATGCTTGGCGGGCGGGCCGGCGTGGAGGTGGATCTTGGCGAAAAGCTGCGCGGCGATCTCGGCGTCGGCTACGAGCAGGCCTCATTCGACGACAACAAGCTTGAGGCAATCCGCGCGCTGACGGTCGATGGCTCCGTCTTCTGGTCGCCGCAGCGCGGTACGGACCTCCGGCTCGGCTTGCAGACGCAGATCGAACCATCGACGACCGGTGGACAGAGCGGCTATGTCAACTATGCGGCGAATGCCGAACTGACGCATGAGCTCCGCGACAATCTCGTCGCCCGTCTCAGCGCCGCTTATACGTGGCGCAACCTGCCGGGCGTACGCGACGACCAGAATATCTATCTCGTCGGTACGGGTCTGACCTGGAACATCAACCGCTGGTTGGCGATGACCGGCGATGTCTCCTACGAGCTGACGCGCCAGGCGGGTGCGTCCGACACCGGCGTCACGCGCGCCGGCATCGGTCTTGTCCTGCGCCGCTGATTATTTCAGCCGGGCGACAAGCTCTTTCAGAGGGCCTTCCACCGACGGGCGAATATCGGCGCGTGCCAGCGCAAAGGCGATATTGGCGAGAATAAAGCCGTCCTTGGCGCCGCAATCATAGGTCTCGCCGCGGAAGTGATAGGCGGCGAACTGCTGGTCGTTCGCAAGCTTCACCATGGCGTCCGTCAGCTGGATCTCGTTGCCCGCACCGCGCTCCTGCTTGGCGAGGATCGGGAAGATTTCCGGCTGGAGGATGTAGCGGCCGTTGATGAAGAAATTGGACGGCGCCGTGCCCGGGGCCGGCTTCTCGACCATCTTGGTGATGGCGAAACCATCGCCGACCTTATCGCCGACGCCGACGATGCCGTATTTGTGCGCTTGGTCGGGCGCGCATTCCTCAACGGCGATGACATTGGCATTGCTGTGCTCGAACAGCTCTACCATGCCCTTCAGGCAGCCCTTTTCGGCCTTCATGATCATGTCGGGCAAAAGCAGAGCGAAGGGCTCGTTGCCGACCAGATCGCGCGCACACCAGACGGCGTGGCCGAGACCGAGGGGTTCCTGCTGACGGGTGAAGCTCGTCGAGCCTGCGACCGGCAGGATGCTTTCGAGCAGCGTCAGTTCGGCGGTCTTGTTGCGCTGGCGCAGCGTCTGTTCCAGCTCGACCTGAATGTCGAAATAATCCTCGATGACCGCCTTGGAACGCCCGGTAACGAAAATGAGATGTTCAATGCCCGCGTCCAGCGCCTCATCGACGACATATTGGATGACCGGCTTGTCCACGACGGTCAGCATTTCCTTCGGCACGGCCTTGGTGGCCGGAAGGAAGCGCGTGCCGAGACCGGCCACTGGAAACACTGCTTTGCGAACCTTACGTGTCTGCGACATTTTTCACCTCTTCGAGCCCGTTGCCCTCATGGCAGGCATCTATCCGTGATCGAATAGAATTCAATTGCTATTTTTTTGCAAAGAGAGACGAGACAAAAGTTTGATGGTAAAGAATTTGTTGACTTCGTTTTTATAAGTTTTGCGTTCAGCCGGTGGTTCCGCGCCATCGTACCGAAATTTGAGAAACGGACACGACAGCCGATGACACAGAATCTGAAGACCGTTCTGCGCCGATCTGCGCTTACCCTGCTCCTCTCGGCCGGGCTTTTCGCCCAGGCGACGGCCGCCCGCGCCGACGCCCGCTTCCAGAAATGGATCGCCGACTTCTACCAGACGGCCTCGGATGCCGGCATCAGCAAATCGACCTATCAGCGCGCCTTTTCCGGCGTGAAGACGCCCGATCCGGACGTGCTCGAAAAGGCGGCCTACCAGCCGGAATTCAAGCACAAGATCTGGGACTATCTCGATTCGCGCGTCAACCCGTATACGGTGCGCATCGGCCAGGAAATGGCCGCCAAGCATGGCCGCACGCTTGCGGCGCTGGAGCGCCATTTCGGCGTCGATCGCAATATTCTGCTCGCCATCTGGTCGATGGAATCGAACTACGGCGAGGTCCTGAAGAAGGACGACCGGCTGCATTACGTGCCGCGCGCGCTGGCAACCCTTGCCTATGCCGACAAGAAGCGCGGCAAATATGCCCGCACGCAGCTGATCGCGGCACTCAAGATCATCCAGCGTGGCGATATCGACGCCGCCGACATGACCGGCTCCTGGGCAGGCGCCATGGGCCACACCCAGTTCATCCCGACGAGCTATCTTCTCTATGCCGTCGATGCCGACGGCAACGGCCACCGCGACATCTGGAATTCTGTTCCAGACGCACTGGCGACGGCGGCCAACCTGCTTGCCAAGAACGGCTGGCAGGGCGGCAAGACCTGGGGCTACGAGATCGTCGTGCCCGATGGCGGCAGCAAATATTCCGGCCAGACGAAGACGCTCGCGCAATGGGCCAAGCTCGGCTTCCTCCGCCCGAACGGCAGCGGCTTCAAGAACGGCGCCGACCGCGCCGAACTGAAGCTGCCGGCAAACGGCGGACCAGGCTTCCTGATGACCAAGAACTTCTTCGTCATCAAGCGCTACAATGCTTCGGATTCCTACGCCATGGGCGTCGGCATGCTGGCCGATCAGATTGCGGGCTACAGCGGCGTCAAGCAGCGTTGGCCGCGCCCGGACGGCACGCTCGACATGACGGAAAAGTTCGAGCTGCAGACGCGCCTCAAAGAACTCGGCTATTATGAAGGCGAGGTCGATGGCAATTTCGGCTCCGGCTCGAAGGCTGCGATCCAGGCTTTCCAGAATCGCATGGGCATGGATGCTGACGGCGAGCCGAGCCAGAAACTGCTGAAGGTTCTGCGCCGATAAATTCCGGCGAAACGAAATCGGGGCGCTTCGGCGCCCCTTTTGCTTTCAGGTGCTTCCTTCTGCCGTCGGCTTTTGCCATCATGCCGCCACCGCGCTCCGGCAGGATCGTGGTGCAGACGAAAGAGTTCGCGATGAGCATGAC
>CBFGOD010000085.1:0-12598 GCA_965650295.1 uncultured Shinella sp.
CTCCAGGAGCCCGATTTCATGCACCGCCGCCAACTGATCCTGTCGGGCCTCGCCGCGCTGATCTCGATGACGCGTGCCGGCATCCGCACCTTCTGGGCCTCGATGGAGGGAACGGTGCCGCGGGTGCTCGTCATGGAAATGGCGCCTGTCATGCTGCTGATCGCGCTGACTTTGACGCTGACCATCAAGGCCGGCCCCGCGATGCATTACATGGAAGAGACCGTGCGCAACCTGCAGCAGCCCGGCACCTATATCGATGCGGTGATCAATGCACGCCGTGCCGGTGTCGCCGAAGCGAGCGGGCCGGATGGCGGGGGAGGGATCTGACATGCTGCCCTATCCGCTGCTCAGCGCCTCGCTCGTCATCATGTGGCTCGCCCTCAACGGTTTTACGCTCGGCCATCTCATTCTCGGCAGTGTCGTTGCGGTCTTCGCCTCCTGGGGCATGGCCTCGTTGCGACCGGCAAAACCGCGCATGCCGAAATGGTATCTGCTGCCGAAGCTCGTCGGCATCGTGCTCTACGATATCGTGCGCTCGAACATCGCTGTCGCTGCGATCCTGGTCGCCGGGCGTGGACGGCGCTTCCGGTCCGGTTTCATCACCGTGCCGCTCGACCTTCAGAACCCGACGGCGCTCGCCGTGCTGGCCGTGGTGGTTACGAGCACGCCGGGCACCGCCTGGCTGGAATACAATTCGCTGAGCAAGACGGTGCTCATCCACGTGCTCGACCTCGTCGATGAGGCGGAATGGCAGGTCCTGATCAAGGGCCGCTATGAGGCACTGCTGATGGAGATTTTCGAATGAGCCACACGATCCTCTCCTGGGCTATGGTGTTTGCGCAGATCTGCCTCGTTCTCGCGATGGCGCTGGCGGCCCTGCGCATGGCGCGCGGACCGCGGGCACAGGACCGCGTTCTCGCGCTTGATACGCTTTATGTAAACTCGATGCTGCTCCTGATGGTCTTCGGCATCCGCACCGGAAAGGTCATCTATTTCGAGGCGTCGCTGGTGATCGGCATGCTCGGTTTCGTCGCCACGGTGGCGCTCGCCAAATTCCTGATGCGCGGCGAGGTGATCGAATGAGCAGCATCGAACACGCCATCGACCTGCCGGCCTGGGCCGCCCTTGCCGTCGCCTTCTTCCTCGTCATCGGCGCCGGCCTGACGCTGATCGGCACAATCGGCTTCGTGCGCCTGCCGACCTTCTATGAGCGCATCCACGCGCCGACGCTCGGCACCAGCTGGGGCACCGGCGGCATCGTCATGGCCTCGATGATCTTCTTCACCGTGCTCTCGACACGGCCCGTGGTTCACGAGATTTTGATCGGGATTTTCGTGACTGTCACGACGCCGGTCACGCTGATGCTGCTGGCCCGTGCGACCCTGCACAGGGATCGCGCAGAAGGAAATCCAGGGGTTCCGGGTGAAGCGCCGGCACTAGATGCCGCCGAGGATGAAACGGCAGCCAGGGTCGATTGACCCGATAATGCACAAAAAGTGGCAGGCCGGATTCCGGTAATGTTAAGGCTATCGCGTATAACTTTTCGCCATGGACCACAGCCGCTCATTTTCCGTCGACCGCGAAACGTCGATCTCGGGGAAGCCGATCCCGGATGGCAGGAAGATCGTCATCCTGTCGTCGCACGTCTTCCTGGAGGGTTTTCGGAAAGCAAGCATCCATTTCGTGGCGCGCTGCTGGGCTGCGACCGGCAACGAGGTGTTCTTCACCACGGTCGGCCATAGTGCGCTGAGCAGCCTGAAGCAGAAGTCACGCCTGCAAGCGCTGCGCCGTGAACAGAACAACCGTTATATCCAGGTCGCGCCGGGGCTGTCTGCCGGCGCCTATCTGCCGCCACTTCACGCTTTCAGCACGGCAAAGCCGCTCGTCAATGCGCTGGTCAAGCCGCTCTTCGCGCTGTACGGCCGGCATCTTCCCGCCTTCGTGCGAGACAAGATAGAGGCCGCCGATCTCGTCGTGATCGAAAGCGGCACACCGGTCGTCTTTCTGGATCTCGTGCGCCGGCTGAACCCGCGCGCGAAGCTTTTGTATTTCTGCCGCGATCTCCTGCGAAGTGTCGGGGCCGCACCCTATCTGCGGGAGGTCGAGGAGCGGGGGATTGGACTTTTCGACAGTGTCTGCGTTCCTTCGCGCCGGCTGGGCGAGATGCTGCCATCAGGCGGCAAGGTGCATTTCGTGCCGCAGGGCATCGAAGGCGCGGTGTTCGACTGTGCCGAGATTTCGCCCTATCCTGAGGGCAGCCGCAACGCGGTTGCCGTCGGTGATATGCTGTTCGACCAGGTTTCCATCGATGCGATGGCGGCGGCGGCACCGGAGGTTACCTTCCATCTGTTCGGCATTCGCTGGCGCGGCGATGCACCCGCCAATGTCCGCCTGCATGGCGAACAGTCCTTCGAGACGCTGGCGGCCTACATCCGGCATGCCGATATCGGTCTCGCGCCCTATCGGGTGAACAGCAGCGAAGTCTACCTCGCCGAATCAAGCCTCAAACTGCTGCAATACGGCTATTGCCGCCTGCCGGTGCTCCTGCCCGATATCATTCCGGTGTCGCGCGGCAACGAGATCACCTATTCGCTCGATGGGCCGAATGATTGGCGGGCGGTCATCGATACTGCGCTGGCCTGGCCGCATCGCGAAGACTATCGCGACGGTATCCTCACCTGGGATGACGTGGCCCGACAGACGCTGGCCACGGTTTTCGCCTGAAGCGATCAGCCGGATGCCGGCGTTGCGGCGATGAGCCAGACCATCCGCCGCGCGAACGGGCGCAGTCGCCCAGGCAGCCGCCCTTCGACTATGCCGATGATCCGGGCCGCCTCGTCAGGGGTGATCAGCCTGAGCATCCGGGCCGCGACGGCATAGGCGAGAGCGCCCAGCATGACCGCGACCGGCAGGCCCGCGAGGCCCGGCAGCAGGAGCGTCATGGCGAAGGCGACGGCGCCGCAGGCGCTTGCGGCGGTGAGTGTGCGGGTAAGTGCGCCCCAGGGAACCGTTGGTCCGCCATGGGCGCCGACGGCTGCCACGAGCAGTCCGAGCGTCAGGACTTCGGAGAGAATGCGCCCCGCGCCGGCACCCAGAATGCCCCCGGAGGGAATGGCCACGACGAGAAGCAGGAAAAGCAGGGCGGCGGAGACGAGCGTCACGCGCAGCAGCCGGCCGCCCTGCTCGTGGGCGGCAAGATAGGCCCAGGGAACGACGGCGAGGCCTGCCGGAACGGAGGCGAGCAGGAAGAGCACCGCAGCACTTGCTGCGGGCTGGAACGCCTGCCCGAAGACGATGGGAATGAGCTCGGCGATAACAGCCGCCCCGCCGATGCCGAGCGGCATGACGAAGAGTGCGGTCAGCCGCAGGCTGTTATGGTAGAGGGTATCGGGCGGCCCGGCGCTGTCGCCGGCCGTGCGTGCGGCAAGGCCGACGAGGAACGCCGGCGAGAGCTGCAGCGTCAACTGCCCGACCAGACCTGCAAAGACGACGGCGGCGGCGAAATAGCCGACATCCGCGTCGCCCAGGAAATAGCCGACCACGAGGAATTCGATGCGCGTGAGGAGTACGATGTCGATTGCATCCGTCGTCCACATGCTGCGCCGATAGGTCTGCATCTCCGGCGTCAGCGCTGAGGGATTGGAAGGCGTGCGGCGATCGAGATGGTTGGAAAGGCTGAAAACCTGCGGCAGGTAGCGCGTCAGCATGCCGATGAGCGCGCCGCCCGGACCGACGAAGAAGGCGCCGGCAAAAACGATCGGTACCTGCAGCACGCTGCCGACCGCCGTCGTGGAGGCGACCTCGCCGAAACGGCCGCGCCCGCGGGCGACGGCCGCGGAGAAGGCAGCCAGCACATAGGCCAGGAAGAGCAGGCTGGCGCCGATCCAGATCCACGGCGCCGGCGCGCCCGAGAACAGATGGAAAATACCGAAGGCCAGCATGCACATGAAGGCGAGGGCGACCGCAGGCAGGAGGGCTGTAAAGGCGCGGCGCACGATCGGCGCCCAGGCATCCTCGCCCCTGTCGCGCGCGGCGGCGACATAGCGCAGCACCATCTGCGGAAAGCCACGGTCGGCGACGGCGGAAACACAGACGATGACCCACATGGCATAGGCGACGAGGCCCGAGCCGGCGGGGCCGAGCACGCGCGCATTGATGACGCTGACGAGGAAGCCCGCGAGCAGCGCCACGAGCGTGGCTGCAAGATTGAGCAGGGAAGAGCCGAGAACGCTGGTCATCCGCCCTTTTCCCACGAAAAGATAACTTTGAATTAAATAAAGCCGGTCATTGGTGAGGTATGACAAAATAAAGGCATTTGGGGGCGATCATGGAGAACCCGGTTCGCAAGGAGACGTTCCTTGTTCCCGGCTATCAGCGGCGGACGCTCAAGGAGATGTTCCGT
Organism: uncultured Shinella sp.; assembly: GCA_965650295.1. Classification (GTDB taxonomy): domain Bacteria; phylum Pseudomonadota; class Alphaproteobacteria; order Rhizobiales; family Rhizobiaceae; genus Shinella. Next base: position 4,403 of record CBFGOD010000085.1, read on the forward strand.
CATCTGATCTGGCGCGTCATTGCGCCGCTGTCGGATAAATCTTATCTGAAGCTGAAATACTGGGTCATCAAGGGTGAATGGCCCGATATCGATCGCCCCAAGACCTTCTGTGAGAAGGTGCAGGCGCGAAAACTCTATGATCGCAAACCCATCTACGCCACGCTGGTCGACAAGGCCGGCGTAAAGCCCTTCGTCGAGGAGAGGCTCGGCTCCGCCTATGTGACGCCGACCTATTGGGTTGGAACCGATCTTTCAACGGTGGACTGGTCGACGGTCGCGCTGCCGGCCGTGGTGAAGCCGACCCATGCCAGCGCGCAGGGACGGTTCCTCTATACGCAGGACGACATCCGTCGCCTGCTGGATGACAATCCGGCGCCGGCTTGGCTTGCGCTCGATCACGCCCATTACAATCGCGAATGGGCCTATAGTCAGGTCAAGCCGCAGATACTGATCGAGGCGATGCTGGTGGTCGATGGCGGCGTGCCCTGGGACTACCGTTTCTTCACTTTCGATGGCGTCGTTTCGCATATCGAGGTGAACCTGCGTATCGACGGCAAGGGCTATGCCTGCCACTACACGCCCGACTGGCAGCGCCTGCCGTTCCATGATCCCGATTATCTCACGCCGCATCCAGGTGACGTGCCGAAGCCGGCGCGTTTCGACGAGATGATGGGCATCGCGCAGACGATCGGCAAAGGTTTCGATTTCCTGCGCATCGATCTCTATGCCAGCGACGATTGGATCAAGCTGGGCGAACTGACCCTCTATCCCGGGGGCGGCTTCGAGCGGTTCGACCCACCGCGATACGATCGGCTGCTCGGCGACAAATGGACCCTCGGTTTCGAGATCCCGAAAGCCTGACATCACTGTCTTCAATCACCGTCCAAAAGAGCCGATCCCGTAAGGATCGGCTCTTTGCGTTTTCATGGGTGATTGCTCTGCTTACGGATGATTAATCTCTTGACAGAGGAGGGTCAGCGCATAATGCTAAGATGTCAGACCAATTTGAGAAGCTGACACGAGACAGGGGAATTGGTGTCATGCCGGCAGAACCGAGCAGCAGGCCGCAGATCGCGCCCTTGCCGCCCATCGACCGTGCGCGGCAGGTGACGGAGGCGCTCGCCTCCTATATCGACCGCGCAAGTCTGAAAGCAGGCGAACGCCTGCCGGCCGAGCGCGAGCTGATGGCGGCGCTGGCGGTGGGGCGCTCGACGATCCGCGAGGCGATCCGCCATTTCCAGGCGCTCGGTGTCATCGAAAGCCGCAAGGGCAGCGGCACCTATCTCCTGAAGCCGATCACGACCGCGACCGTGCACATGCCGCTCTCCTTCGACGCGGCGCATCTGCGCGACATCCTCTTGCAGACGCTCGAGGTTCGCCGTGGTCTCGAATGCGAGGCCAATATGGTGGCGGCCAAGCGCCGGACAGCCGGGGACCTCGTCATCATCGAGGAAAAGCTCGACGAGATGGAGCGCGTGCATCTTTCCAAGGGCTCTTCGGGTCCGGAAGACCTTGCCTTCCACCTCGCCATCTACGACGCCACGCACAATCCGCTGTTCAAGCAGCTTCTCGAACAGATGCGCGGCGCCTTCGAGACCTTCTGGGAAAAGCCCTTCAACCGGCCGGATTTCGCCCGCCGGTCCTTCCCATTCCATCGTACGCTCTTCAACGCGATCGCAGCGCAGGATCCAGAGACCGCGCGTATCGAAACGCTCAAGATCCTCGAAGTCGTCGAGGAAGACATCAAGGAAATGTCCAAATGACCAACGGAGCCGATCCGTTCGACCTAGCCTCGTTTATCGTCGCCCATGACGAAGCGAACGCCTTCGAGGCGGTTGTGCCGCCCATCGTGCAGACCTCGCTCTTCACCTTCGGCAGCTATGACGAGATGGTGTCGGCCTATCGCGGCGAGATCGTGCGGCCGATTTATACGCGTGGCCTCAACCCGACGGTGCGCGCCTTCGAGGAGATGCTGGCCAAGCTCGAGGGCGGCGAGGACGCGCTGGGTTTTGCCAGCGGCATGGCGGCGATTTCCTCCACCGTGCTCTCCTTCGTCGAGCCGGGCGACCGTATCGTCGCGGTGCGCCATTGCTACCCGGATGCCTTCCGCCTGTTCGGCACGCATCTGAAGCGGATGAAGATCGAGGTGACCTATGTCGATGGGCGCGACGAGGAAGCGGTGGCCAAGGCCTTGCCGGGCGCCAAGCTGCTCTATCTCGAAAGCCCGACGAGCTGGGTCATGGAGGCGCACGATGTCGGTGCGCTTGCGGCACTCGCCAAACGCCACGGCGCCGTCAGCGTCATCGACAACAGCTGGGCGAGCCCGATCTTCCAGCGTCCGCTGACGCTCGGCGTCGATCTGGTGTTGCACTCGGCTTCAAAATATCTCGGCGGTCACAGCGATGTGGTCGCGGGTATCGTCACCGGGTCGAAAGAGCTGATCGGGCGCATCCGCTCGGAGGCCTATCCCTATCTCGGCGGCAAGCTCTCGCCCTTCGATGCCTGGCTGTTGATCCGCGGCCTGCGCACCCTGCCGATCCGCATGAAGGCGCATGAAGCAGCCGGGCTTGAGATCGCCAAGCGGTTGCAGGCGCTCGATATCGTCGAGACGGTTTGCCATCCCGCGCTCGCCAATCGCCTGCCGCCGGGCCTTACCGGTACGTCCGGCCTGTTCTCCTTCATCTTCCGCGAAGGCATCGACATCAAGGCCTTCGCGGACCGCCTCAAGCTCTTCAAGCTCGGCGTCTCCTGGGGTGGGCACGAGAGCCTGATCGTGCCGGGCGAGGTCGTGCTGGAGCAGAAGGCCCAGCCCAATTCCGCGCATGCCTTCGGCATTCACGCGCGGTCCGTGCGTCTCCATGTCGGCCTGGAGGGAACCGAGGCCCTGTGGAGTGATCTGGAAACGGCAATTTCAGCCGCGACCGAAGCCTGACTTCATTATCGGAAGCAAACCAGAAAAGAGGGAACGACCATGAAGAGACTTTTGACTGCCGCTCTCATCACCACCCTGATGGCATCGAGCGCATTGGCTGATACCACGCTGAAGCTCGTCGAGGTGATCACCAGCCCCGAGCGGACCGAGACGCTGAAATCCATTGTCGGCAAGTTCGAGGCGGCGAACCCCGGCACGAAGGTCGAGATCATCTCGCTGCCCTGGGGCGAGGCGTTTCAGAAATTCGCCACCATGGTTTCGGCCGGTGAGGTGCCTGATGTCATGGAAATGCCGGACACCTGGCTGTCGCTCTATGCCAATAACGGCATGCTCGAAAGCCTGGAGCCCTATCTGGCGAAGTGGGAACATACCGCCGGCCTGACGCCCCGCGCGCTGGAACTTGGCCGTGACATCAAGGACACGGCCTATATGCTGCCCTACGGCTTTTATCTGCGTGCCATGTTCTACAACAAGAAGCTGCTTGCCGAGGCCGGCGTTTCCGAACCGCCGAAGACGATGGATGAGTTCGCCGAAGCCTCCAAGAAAATCTCGGCACTGCCGGGCAAATACGGCTACTGCCTGCGCGGCGGTCCGGGCGGCCTGAACGGCTGGGTGATGTTCGGCGCTTCCATGGCCGGCGACAACAAGTTCTTCAACGAGGACGGCACCTCCACCTTCAACAGCGAAGGCTGGGTCAAGGGCCTCACCTGGGTGATCGATCTCTACAAGAACGGTTATGCGCCGAAGGACAGCGTCAACTGGGGCTTCAACGAGATCGTCGCCGGCTTTTATTCCGGCACCTGCGCCTTCCTCGATCAGGACCCGGACGCACTCATCGCCATCGCAGAGCGCATGAAGGCGGAAGACTACGGCATCATGACCATGCCGAAGGGGCCTGCCGGCAAGACCTTCCCGACGATCGGTTTCGCCGGCTGGTCGATGTTTGCCACCAGCGCCAACAAGGATCTCTCCTGGAAGCTGATCGAAACGCTCGAAGGCCCGGAAGGCAATATCGAGTGGAACAAGCGCACCGGCGCGCTGCCGGTTCATACGTCAGCGGAAAAGGATTCCTTCTATGCCAGCGAACAGTTCAAGGGCTGGTTCGCCGAGCTTGAAGACAAGGATGCCGTGCCGACCGTGATGCCGACGCATCTCGAGGAATTCGCCTTCTTCAAGGATTCGCTCGTCATCAAGACCTCGCAGGAAGCGCTTCTCGGCGACATCACGCCGGAAGACCTGGCCAACCAGTGGGCCGACTATCTGACGAAGGCACAGCAGAAGTTCCTCGCCAAGAAATAGGCCTGAGGAACGACCGGGCGGAGACCCAAGGCTCCGCCCGGTACCATCCGCTTTTTGAAACGCCCCGCACCCACCGGAAGCGAGACGATGACCTTTGACGCCCATTCGCACGCTGCAAAGCCGCTTCGAAAGCGGATCGCCGATGCGTCGGAACCCTATCTCTACAGCGCGCCCGCGCTGATCCTGATCATCGGTGTGATGCTGGTGCCGCTGGCGCTCGGTATTTCCTATGCCTTCCGCGATATCCAGCTTTTGAACCCGTTTTCCGGCGGCTTCATCGGGCTCGATCATTTCAGGGCGCTCGGTCAGGATCAGGCGTTCTTCCGGGCGTTGCGCAACACCTTGTGGTGGACGGGCGCGTCGGTCTTCCTGCAATTCGTCTTCGGGCTCATCCTCGCACTCTTGCTCGACAAGCCCTTTGCCGGTCGCGGTCTGGCGCAGGCGCTCGTCTTCCTCCCCTGGGCGGTGCCGAGTTTCCTGGCGGGCCTCAACTGGGCCTGGTTGTTCAATCCGGTGATCGGCCCCCTGCCGCACTGGCTGTATGCGCTCGGGATCATGGATGCGCCGAACAATATCCTCTCCGACCCGCAACTCGCCATGTGGGGGCCGATCGCCGCCAATGTCTGGTGGGGCATTCCCTTCTTCGCGATCACGCTGCTTGCCGCTCTACAGGCGATCCCGCGCGATCTCTATGAAGCGGCCAGCATCGACGGGGCCGGGCCGGTGCAACGGTTCCTTTCGATCACGCTGCCGTTTCTGGCGCCAACCATCGCCATCACCATCCTCTTGCGCACCGTCTGGGTCTCCAATTTCGCCGATCTCATCGTCGTCATGACCAATGGCGGGCCGGCGGACCGCACGCAGATCGTCGCGAGCTACATCTTCACGCAGGCCTTCAAGCGGCTCGATTTCGGTTATGCCTCGGCTATCGCCCTCGTGCTGCTGGTGCTCCTGCTCGTCTATTCGCTGCTGATCGTGCTGCTGCGGCAGACGCTGCTCAACAAGGGGTGATGCCATGCGAAGCAAACCCGTCCTTACCATCCTGCATCGCCTGGCAATCCTCGCCTATATCGCCTTCGCGCTCTTTCCGCTGTTCTGGCTCCTGAAGGTCTCGGTCACGCCGAACGATCTGCTCTACAGCGAGGGCGTGCGGATGTGGCCGTCGCGCACGACCTTCGAGCACTATTCCTTCGTCATCGCTCACAGCGCCTTCCCGACCTTCTTCAAGAACAGCCTCATCGTCGCCGGCTCCACGGCCGTGACGGTGACGATCCTCGCCTCGCTTGCCGGCTACGCACTGTCGCGTTTCACCTTCCGCGCAAAATACTGGATCGTCGCCTTGATGCTGATGACGCAGATGTTCCCGCTCGTCATGCTGGTGGCGCCGATCTTCAAGATGCTCTCGCCGCTCGGCCTGACGAACAGCCTCACCGGCCTCGTCCTCGTCTACACCGCCTTCAACGTGCCCTTCGCAACCTTCCTCATGCAGTCCTTCTTCGACGGCATTCCGAAGGACCTGGAAGAGGCGGCGATGATCGACGGGGCGACCCAGTTCGTCGCCTTCCGCCAGATCATCCTGCCGCTGACGCTGCCCGGCATCGCCGCCACCCTTGGTTTCGTCTTCACGGCGGCCTGGAGTGAATTGCTCTTCGCGCTGATGCTGATCTCCGGCAACGATGCGGCGACTTTCCCAGTCGGGCTTCTCACCTTCGTCTCCAAATTCTCGGTCGATTTCGGGCAGATGATGGCGGCGGGCGTGCTCGCGCTCATCCCGGCCTGCCTCTTCTTCCTGCTCATCCAGCGCTATCTCGTGCAGGGCCTGACGGCCGGTGCGGTCAAAGGCTGAAAGGTTTTCCCATGGCTTCCATCGATATCCAGAGTGTCCGCAAAAGCTTCGGCGCCTTTCCCGTCCTGCACGGCGTCGATCTCACCATTCGCGACGGCGAATTCATCGTGCTCGTCGGCCCCTCCGGCTGCGGCAAGTCCACTCTGCTGCGCATGATCGCAGGATTGGAGGACGTTACGTCCGGCGACATCCAGATCGACGGCAAACGGGTGAACGATCTCGCGCCAAAAGACCGCGACATCGCCATGGTGTTCCAGTCCTACGCGCTCTATCCGCATATGAGCGTCGCCGACAACATGAGCTACAGCCTGCGCCTGCGCCGTTCCGCCAAGGAGAAGATCGCGAGCGCCGTCGGTGGTGCGGCCGCCAAGCTCGGGCTGGAGCCGCTTCTGGAGCGCCGCCCGAAAGCACTGTCCGGCGGCCAGCGCCAGCGCGTCGCCATGGGCCGCGCCATCGTGCGCCAACCGAAGGCCTTTCTCTTCGACGAGCCGCTCTCCAACCTCGATGCGCGCCTGCGCGAACAGATGCGTGCCGAAATCAAAAAGCTGCACGGCGACCTTCGCGCGACCTCCATCTATGTCACGCATGATCAGATCGAGGCGATGACGCTGGCGGACCGCATCGTCGCCATGCACGCCGGCGTCGTCCAGCAGGTCGGCTCGCCGCTCGAGCTCTACGATCGGCCCGCCAATCTCTTCGTCGCCGGCTTCATCGGCTCGCCCGGCATGAACTTTTTCGAAGGACGTTATCTCGTTTCCGGCGATCACGCGGACCTCAGGCTTGCGAATGGCACGACGCTTCCGATTCGCAAACGCGAGGGTCTCGAATCAGGCTCGGCGGCGACACTCGGCATCCGTCCTGAACATGTTGTGATTGTCGAAGGCGGTGCGCTGGAAGCCGCGGTCGATCTCATCGAGCCGACGGGCTTCGGTATCATCATGCATGTCACCGTTCACGGCATCCCGATGAAAATTTTTACACAGGACAGACGGATGCTGAATCCCGGCACGACGATCCGCGTCGACCTGCCGCAAGACAGGCTTCACGCCTTCGATGGCGAGGGAAAACGGGTGGATTGAAACGGGATCGCCAACACGATTTCCGTCCCGTCCAAAGACATTGTTAACCTTCATTTCCTAACCATCTACGCATCCCTATCGGCAATGATCGTCGAGTGTGCAGGTTCATGCGTATTTCCAGAACAAACTTTTACCCCGTCCTCGAAACCGAAGAGGAAAGCGTCGATCACTCGGCGAATTCCGCTTATGAAAACAATGAATTGCCGGAGATAGAGCCGGAATTTGAGGATTGGCACGCCGCGGATGAGCCGGTGGCGAACGACGAGGCCTATCATCCGAGGTTCCGCTCGCCGGCGCTGCGCAGCTACGATCCCGGCCAGTTTTCCGACGGCAGCTGGGAAAGCCATTTCTACATGGCCCCGAACGTGCGTTTTACCCGCACGCCAGACAAGGTCGCGGCGAAGATCGAGGAGGCTGCCGCCGAAGAGGCACAGCACGCCCAGCTGGCGGCCGAAACGGTCGAACAGCCTGTCGAGGCTGCCCAGCCCATCCTGACGCCGCAGCTCAGCCAAGCCGAGCTGCTTCAGCGCCTGCGGGAGGCCCTCGAGGATCGCCGTCGCCGCTCCGAAGAGCAGCAGGCGGAGGCCGCTGCCGCCGCTGCACCGGCCGAACCCGCCCCGCCGCTCGTTCAGGCCTTGGTTGCCGCCGGCACGGTCGGCACACCGGCCGATGCTTCGGTGGTGTTCAAGCCGAGCGCGCCGATCGTCCCGCGCATGGCCGCGCCCGTTATTGCCGCCGCAAAGCCGGTCGTGAAGGCGGATGTCCGCGCCGCCATCGCCCGCTTTGCCAATCTCTCGGACCATGCATTCTGGGAAACGTTCGTTCCCGACGAGGATGCCGCCGAGGTCCGGGTGAAGCCTGCCGTAGCCGCCACCGTTGTGCGTATGCCGCTGCCGACACCGGCACCCGTCGTCATCCCGCCCGCACCGGTCCCGGTCGCCGAGATGCCTGCTGAGCCGTCCTCCATCGCGTCGCTCTTCCGTGTCGTCGAATGCCGTCCGGCAACGGCTCGCACCATCGTCGCCGAGCCTGCCGTCATC
>CBFGOD010000086.1:0-12474 GCA_965650295.1 uncultured Shinella sp.
CTTCTTCCGAAGCGAAATACTTGCCCTTCCAGCCCCAGTAGGTCCAGGTACCGGCGAGGCGGTCGAAGACTTGGCGGGCGTCGGTTTCCGAGCCGAAGCGCTCACCTTCGGGGAGCTTCGCCAGGGCATCGGTGTCGGGCACGGAGCGCCACAGGAAGGAGGGAACGTCGTTCTCCTCGACCTTCTTCAGACGCGCGGGCACGCCGGCCTTGCGGAAATACTTCTGCGCGAGAATGTCGGCGGCAACCTGCGAGAACTGCGCGGGCACGTCGATATCGGCGAGGCGGAAGACGATGGATCCGTCCGGATTCTTGATCTCGCTCGTGGCCTTGCGGAATTCGATTTCCGCATAGGCCGACTGGCCGGGTTTGGTGAAACGACGTTCTATGCGCATGTCCGTTGTCCTCTGTGCCGCAGCCTGCCTTCAAAACAGGGCGCAATTATCCCCGACCGGCCGCAATGACATGCAGCCAGCTCAAATCCTCAGTCGGTGTGGGAACCCGTGTGATCTCGGGATCCTGTATCTTGTGATGAGTTTAGCTGCAAACACTAAATATAGTATCAACAGCTTCTTTTTTCCAGCCCCATGGATTGCGGTGAGGCTTCAGAAATCATGCGCAAACACCCTCGTGCAGCGAGCGGATCATCCACCCGGCCACATGCGCATGAGAACGCGATTTCGTGATGAGAACCGACCTCGTAACAATACGGTCCAGCCGCCGCCGCAACTTGGATTTCATTAACCTCATCCGGGCGATTCCCGTCAAGGGCTGGTTTGTGAACGAAGTTTGAACCCCATATCTTGTGGCTGCCCCCTGTGGAAAATGGGGACATCCCGGGATGCCTGAAAAATCAGCGGCTTCACGCCGAAAGGTGAGGTGGCGGGACACGCCTCTGTGGAAAAACGAAAAAAATCACAGGTAAAAAGACGGGTTTTTTTCGCCTCGCGACTTCAAGCAATAGCCATGGGGAGGGACTTGTGATCCGTGGATAAAGTGATTCTTCCAAGCCGCGTCAGAGCGCGTCCAGATTGACGCCCACGGTGATGGCGCCGATGATCTCGCCGGTCTGCGGGTTGCGGATGGGCAGGCTCGCCTGCGACTGCATGAGCTGCGTCGACTCGTCCCGCTCCGCTTCCTCTATATGCAGTATGCCGGCCCCGAAACTCTTCACCCATTTGGCCTCGTCGCCCTGCCAGTAGTCGGAGGTGATGTCGCTCTGCCCGACATTGAGGCCGCGATTGTCCATGACGAAGATTTCGGTGATCAGGCCCTCGGCTGCGCGTTGCTGGCCTTTCAGATAGAGCGAGAGCGGGTTGGACAGCGTGGCATTGATGAGCGGCCGCTTCGCGCTCGACAGTTCGGCGCGCCAGCGTGCATCGAGATCCTGGATTTCGGCCTGGTTCAGGCGGGAATGCACTGCGTTCTGGGCGATGACCGCATTGATTATGGCGGGTTCATCGAGCCAGGGGCGTACATTGGTGTCGACATAGTCTGCGACGGCGGTAATGCGGATATCCTGCTGTGCGCCCGCCGATCCTGCAAAGAGGAGGGCAAGCATAAGCGCTGCCGCCGTTGCCGGCCATCTATAGGGCATGACTATCCGCGCCTCCCATCACCGCGCAAGGCGGCGAACATGAGGACTATCTTTTACAGGGGTTGCGGAAGCATTAAGCCGGCGAAAAGGCGTGTGCCTTTCGCCGGCTTTTAACCGGAATTCGTCACGTCAACGCTTGAAGGCACTTCCCGGTGGGACGTCGCGCCGTTTCGCTGCGTCAGCCGCGCGTGCCCTTGGCGATCGGCTCCTGGTAGGTGAAGCCCATGTCCCAGGGGAAGTAGATCCAGGTGTCCTGGCTGACCTCTGTGACGAAGGTATCGACCAGCGGGCGGCCCTTCGGCTTGGCATAGACGGCGGCGAAATGCGCCTTGGGCAGCATGGCGCGCACCTGGGCAGCGGTCTTGCCGGTGTCGGTGAGGTCGTCGACGATGAGGATGCCTTCACCGCCATGCTGAGTCAGCTCCGGCGAGATGCCCTTGAGGACATGCATGTCACCCTGCGAGACATAGTCGTGATAGGAGGCGACGCAGACCGTCTCGATCAGACGGATATTGAGTTCGCGCGAAATGACGGCGGCAGGCACGAGGCCGCCGCGGGTGATGCAGACGATCGCCTTCCATTCGCGATCGCCATCCGCCAGCCGCCAGGCAAGCGCGCGCGCGTCGCGGTGGAACTGGTCCCAGGATACGGGAAAAGCTTTGTCGGGCAGCGACATGATCGGACTCCTGAACGGCGGAAAAAGAAGATTCCTCCTCTGTAATCCACTTCGCCCGCCAAGAAAATGATCGCCCGGCCACGGAAACCGGGCGATCCACAGGCAAGTCCGCCTACCGCGACATGAGCACCGGCACGCGCGCGCCGCGCATCATGGCGCTGGTGACGCCGCCGAACAGGCGCTGGCGCAGCCGCGAATGGCTGTAGGCGCCCATGACGATGAGGCCGGCATCGATATCCGTGGCGCGGCGGTTCAGTATTTCGGCGACCGAGTGATGGGCCGATGAGCCCGACGCAACGGAAATCTTAACGCCATGGCGGGCGAGGGTGGCGGCGAGCTCAGCACCGCAGAAATCGGCCGATTGCATGTTGTTGTCAGGCGGATCGATGGTGAAGATCTCGACCTCCTTCGCGGCCGTCAGGAAGGGCAGGGCGTCGAAGGCGGCGCGGGCCGCCTCGCGCGAGCCGTTCCAGGCGAGCAGCACCCGGTCGACCGGCTCGGGGCCGGCCGGGGCGTTGGAGACGAGATAGACGGGGCGGCCGCTCTCATAAAGCAGGTCCTCGATATCCTCGCGCGCCGGGCCGTCCAGATCCGGATCGAACTGGCCGGCCAGAACGATATCGGCAGCACGCGCGCTGTCGATGACACCGGCCGAAGCATAGCCGGCAGAACCGGTAAAGAGGCGCCACTCATAGGAGATGTCATCGCGTTCGCAGCGCGAGCGGAACGCCTGTTCGACCACACGCGACTGTTCGCGGGCGCGCTCCTGGAGCTGCAGCACGGCGTTCGGATCCGGATATTCCATCGGCGCGATCAGCGTCACGATGACGGGCGCTTCCGCGTGAATGCCGATGACATGCCCACCCGTGCGGTGCGCCAGCGCCAGCGCGTGATCCGTGACTTTCCCGGCGTCCTCGGCGGCGCTCAGCACCGCCACGATGGTCTTGTAGGTCATTTCGGCCTCCTGTCTGGTTCTGCATCAGCATCCCCTCGCCGAGACCGGAAAACCTTGATCCGGATCAAGACGCGGCCTTGGCCGCAGCGATTTCGGCGATCATCGCCATGATATCACGTTCAGCCGCTTCCGCCGGTGCTTCCGTTCGGCTGCGGATAACGATTTCCGTCGAAAAGCGGTTTTCCGAAAAGCGCGGATAGGAGCCGATGCTGGTCTCCGGATGGTTCTTCTGGATCGCCGCCAGCGCACTGCCGATATCGCCTTCGCCGAAGGGCGAGGCGACGGAGCGCGACAGCATCGGCTTGCCGCCTGCAAGCTGCGGCACGACGGTGCCGAGCATGGCGGTAAAGACCTGCGGTACGCCGGCCATCACATAGACATTACCGATATGGAAGCCCGGGGCAGTGGACACGGCATTTTCGATATGCACGGCTCCCTCCGGCATGCGCGCCATGCGCTGGCGGGCTTCGTTGAACTCCACACCGCGCTTCTCGTACATCGCGCCGAGCAGCTGCATGGCGAGGGGATCGTGCAGGCAGGGCACGCCGAAGGCCCTGGAGATCGCATCCGCCGTGATGTCGTCGTGAGTCGGCCCAATACCGCCGGACGTGAAGACATAAGTGTAGCGGCCGCGCAGCGCGTTCAGCGCCGCGACGATATCGTCTTCCTCGTCGCCGACGATGCGCACCTCCTTGAGGTCGATGCCGGCGAGGAAGAGCATGTCGGCGAGCTGGCCGATGTTCTTGTCCTTGGTGCGCCCGGAAAGGAGTTCGTCGCCGATGGCGAGCATGGCGGCGGTGGCGATCTCGGTGGAACTCATGGGCGCTTCCTGGATTTCGTACGGAAATGCCGACCGGTTGGCCGAGCATTGTCAATGGCGGGTGAACAGTCTGTCGACCGGGCAGCTTCTGACGCCGCTCCCCCGAAGTGCTACATCCAAGCCGACGCCGCGATCAAGCGGAAAGCCTTTTCGAACAGGAGACGACGATGGCGAAAGTACTGGTTCTCTACTACTCGGCCTACGGCCATATCGAAGCGATGGCCTATGCGGTCGCGGAAGGCGCGAAGTCTGCCGGGGCAGATGTGATCGTCAAGCGCGTTCCGGAACTCGTGTCGGAAGAGGTCGCCAAGGCTTCCTACTACAAGATGGACCAGAAGGCCGAGATCGCCAAGGTGGACGAACTGGCCGATTACGACGCCATCATCGTCGGCGCCGGCACACGCTTCGGCACGGTCGCCTCGCAGATGCGCAATTTCTGGGACCAGACGGGTGGCCTGTGGGCCGCCGGCAAGCTGGTCGGCAAGGTCGGCTCGGTCTTCACGTCGTCGGCCACCCAGCATGGCGGCCAGGAATCGACCATCCTCGGCTTCATCCCGACCCTGCTTCACCACGGCCTCGTCGTCGCCGGCCTTCCCTATGCCTTCCAGGGCCAGATGGGCGTGGACGAAATCAAGGGCGGCTCGCCCTACGGCGCCTCCACGATCACCGACGGTGACGGCTCGCGCCAGCCTTCGCAGGTCGAACTCGACGCCGCCCGCTACCAGGGCGCCCACGTCGCCAAGATCGCAGCAAAGCTTTCGGCCTGACGTTCTCCTGAAACGTCGCTGAAAAAGAGGGTGCGGCCACCGTCAGGAGCCGCACCCTTTTTGTATTTGGAATATAGGGGATTTGGGGCGGGCGGTCAGACGCACGCCGCATTGCCCCTTACCGCGGTCGCTGTTTCCGCGCTGACGTACGCCTTCACCATCGCCACTCGATAACATCGACCGATCCCCCTGGTCCTTTGCCGTTCCGCGATGTCGACCGCATCTCGGCATACAACCGAAGTGCGGTAATCGTTCTGTTTCGAAACACAACCACCGGATGTTAATGCCTCATTGTCCAGAGAGTCAGTGCAGATGAAACAAGTTCGACTATTCCTCGTTGATGCGTGCGATCAATCGCGCAACCCTTGGAGGAATACGTCATGTCAAAAATCAATATTGCACCGGGTGCCACCGTTGATGAAGGCGATTTCTGGGTAGACAGCGGAACGGTTTCTACCAACGAGCAATTTGTCGATCAGACTTCACAAACAGGTTCGCTGGTTCTGGGCATCGGTGAGGCCAGCACGACCTACAACGAATATCGGTTCGACGCGGGCGGCTTCACGTTCCGTTATATCGGCGAGTGGCAACTCGACGTAAATGGCGGGTTGATAACATCGACCAGCAGCGCACGCGGCACTTACGATAAGATCATTATCGAGCAGAACGGCGAGTTCTATGCATCTCTGGAACTCGATCAGGCACTTGCCGTCGATTTCGGCAGCGTCACCGGCATCGATTTGCTGGGCCTTGGCCTTGACGATCTTGTTAACCCGCTTCTCGGTGTTCTGTTGGGCGGCGCGACGGAGGGCGCCCTTGACAACTTGCACCTCTTGGCAACGCCCAGCCTTCCCGATTTAGCCGCTGATGCCGACGTCTCTATCATCGGAGGCGACGGAAGCGAGACGATCAACGGCACATCTTCCTCTGATGTCATCGATGCCGGGGGCGGGAACGATGTGGTCTTTGGCGGTGACGGCAATGACAATATTTCCGGCGGCAGCGGTAACGATTCTCTCTATGGGCAAGGTGGGGACGACGTTCTGCGTGGCGGGACTGGAGCCGACAAACTAAGCGGCGGTCTCGGACGGGATACGGCGTCCTACAATCAGGCCACAAGCGGTGTTCTTGCAAGTCTCCTCGACCCCTCGCAAAACACGGGAGAGGCCTCAGGCGATACCTACGCGTCGATTGAAAATCTGGTCGGTTCGGATTTCACCGATACGCTGATCGGCAATGTCGGGGCAAATACGATTGACGGGCGGGCTGGCGCCGATCGGATATACGGCGAAGCTGGCAACGATAGCCTGAAAGGCGGAGCAGGCAATGACCGTCTCTATGGCGGGGTCGGGAATGACAAACTGTATGGTGAAGCCGGGAATGACGTACTTTACGGCGGCGCCGGTGCCGATCGTCTGGATGGTGGTTCCGGCATCGATACGGTGTCTTACAGCGAAGCGGCCGAGGGTGTGGTTGCCAATCTGGCCGACAGCACACAAAACGCAGGTGAAGCCAAAGGAGATACTTACACATCCGTGGAAAATCTCGTTGGCACGATTTACGCCGATACTCTGGTTGGCAACAGCGCGGCAAACAGCATCGATGGTCGGGCTGGGAATGATCTGATCTATGGTAACGCGGGAAACGATCTTCTCAAGGGTAATACCGGCAATGATGTTTTGCATGGCGGCAGTGGCAATGATTCACTGTATGGCCAGGATGGCAACGACGTGTTGAACGGTGGACTCGGAGCCGACCGCCTCAGTGGCGGCCTTGGAAAGGACACGGCCTCCTATAGCGAGGCGACCGGTTCGGTCACGGCCAATCTCATGGCGTCGTCGCAAAATGCCGGCGAGGCCCAAGGCGACAGCTACAACTCGATCGAGAATCTCGTGGGATCGAACTACAGCGACATCCTCGTTGGGAACGCTGGGGCCAATTCGATTGACGGCGGTGCCGGCAACGACCAGATATCAGGCGACCAGGGCAATGACACGCTCAAGGGCGGTTCAGGAAACGACAGGCTGTCTGGCGGCATCGGAAACGACATTCTGAATGGCGGGGACGGCAATGACGTCCTCGTCGGCGGTGCAGGGCATGACACGCTGATCGGAGGCGCTGGCGCCGACACGTTCGATTATAATACGATTAGCGAGAGCCCGGCTTCACAAACCGGCCGAGATGTCATCACCGATTTCAGCACCGCCGATGGAGATCGGTTCGATTTCAGTGATATCGATGCGAAGACCGGAACCGCCGCGAACGATAGCTTCACATTCATTGGTGACGGCAACTACAGCAAATCCGCGGGAGAGCTGCGATTTGCCCATAAAGCCGGCGATACCTTCGTCTATGGCGATGTCAATGGCGATGGGCGTTCGGACTTTGTTGTTCAACTTGAAGGAACCATCGATTTGACCCGGGGTGATTTCATCCTCTGAAGAGATCGACTTAGCGGGCCGCTGGAGTGCTTGGAGCCCTTCAGCGGCCCGCTAGGGTTTCCAAAATAATTCCCAAGTCGCAAGCTGACGCGTCGTCGCCTTGATCAAGGAAAACGATACCCATTTAAAATGGCAAACTCACCAGTATGCCTCGAGCGTTGCAGCCCGTGACCGAGCCGCTGGTGCGGGCGGCGGGGATCGAACCCGCACAGCCAAGGCCGAGAGATTTTAAGTCTCTTGCGTCTACCAGTTTCGCCACGCCCGCATGCGTTGCTTTTCAGGCACTTGCGTTGCCACGTCAAGGTGGTGTCGTGACCACCTTGACGAAAATCGAGAGACTTTACTTGGTCGGCCTCACCAGCGAGATGACGCGCGGCTTGGAGGGGGCGTCGAGCCATTCGATCCAGGTGTCGCGTTCCTCGATCGTGTCGAAGAAGCGCCAGAGCTTGAATTCGTCATCGGTGGTTTCGAGCATTTCGCCGATGGAAACGAGTTCCATGGGCAGCGTCACTTCGTTGCCGTCGTAACGGATGAAGTAGATGCCTTCGGCGGCGAGGCGGATGACCTGGCCGGTGCCGTAGCTGCCATCGGGATCATCGACGGTGAAGTACATGCCGGTCAGCGTGTCGAAAACTTTGTCGTTCATCGGGTCCAGTGCCAGTTCTGAAATGCGCGTGGTTTCGCCAGATTTGATTTAACGGACTGCACCGGTTCGTCAATCCGCAGGTCTGGGCGGCAAATCCGAATCCCGCACCTTCTTGCGGGGGATTGTTCATCCCCCGCAGCGGCAGGGTCAACCGAAGGCGTTGAACACCAGATAGAACAGCGCCGAAATCGCGGCGGCCGAAGGCAGGGTGATGATCCAGGCCCAGACGATGTTGCCGGCAAGGCCCCAGCGCACGGCGGAGACGCGGCGCGCCGCCCCCACGCCGATGATGGCGCCGGTGATGGTGTGGGTCGTCGAGACCGGAATGCCGAGCCAGGTGGCGCCGAAGAGGGTGAGCGCACCACCGGTCTCCGCGCAAAAACCTTGCATCGGATTGAGGCGGGTGATCTTCGAGCCCATCGTGTGCACGATGCGCCAGCCGCCCATCAGCGTGCCGAGCGCCATGGCGGCCTGGCAGGAGATGACGACCCAGAAGGGTACGTAGAACTCGCCGCCGAGATAGCCCTGCGAATAGAGCAGCACGGCGATGATGCCCATCGTCTTCTGTGCATCGTTGCCGCCATGGCCCAGCGAATAGAGCGAGGCGGAGATGAACTGCATGACGCGGAAGGTGCGGTCGACGGCAAACGGCGTCTGGCGCACGAAGGCCCAGGAGACGATCAGCACGAGGACGAGCGCCAGGAAGAAGCCGATCATCGGCGACAGGAAGATGGCGCTCGCCGTCTTGATGAGGCCACTCCAGACGACGGCGCTGAAGCCGGTCTTGGCAAGGCCGGCGCCGACGAGGCCGCCGATCAGGGCGTGCGAGGAGCTCGACGGAATGCCGAAGATCCAGGTGACGACGTTCCAGATGATCGCGCCCATCAAGGCCGAAAAAATGACCAGTGGGCTGACGATGCCGGGGTCGATGATGCCCTTGCCGAGTGTTTCGGCGACGTGCAGGCCGAAGAACAGGAAGGCGATGAAGTTGAAGAACGCCGCCCACATCACCGCATATTGCGGGCGCAACACGCGTGTCGAGACGATCGTGGCGATCGAGTTTGCCGCATCGTGCAGGCCGTTCAGGAAATCGAACAGCAGCGCGATGCCGACAAGTGCGATCAGCAGCGGAAGAGCGAGGGTCGCGTCCATCAGACGTTCTCGATCACGATACCGCTGATTTCATCCGCCACGTCCTCGAAGCGGTCGACGACCTTTTCGAGTTCGGCATAGATCTCGCTGCCGATGATATAGGCCATCGGATCGGACTTGCCGAATTCCTTGAAGAGGGCCTTCACACCCTGGTCGTGCAACTCGTCGGAGCGGCCTTCGACGCGGGTGACTTCCTGGGCGATCGCGCTGAGCCGGTCGGCATGCACGCCGACCTTGTCGAGCAGCGGGATGGCCTCGGCAATGAGATGCGCGGCCTTGACGACGGTGACACCCATTTCCTGCATGCCGGGCTGGAAACTCGTCTGCTCGTAGAGGCGGATGGTCTTGACCATCTTGTGCATCATGTCGATGGCGTCATCCATCGACTGGATCAGGTCCTTGATGTCGCCGCGGTCGAAGGGCGTGATGAAGCTGCGGCGCACGGCGAGCAGGACCTCGGCCGTGATGGCGTCGGCCTCGTTTTCCAGCGCGACGATGCGGTTGCAGTGTTTTTCCATATCCGGCCCGCCGGCCAGAAGCGCCTGCAGGGCCTCGGCGGCACCGACGACGGTGCGGGAATGCTGCTCGAAGAGATCGAAGAACCGGTCTTCGCGCGGCATGAGTTTGCGAAACAGCGAAAGCATGGATGCCCCTTACGTGGCTGGGGTTGTCATGCGGCTGTCATAATTGAGCGAGGACGCGCTGGAAAGCGCTGATTCGCCGCTTGTCACAATTCTCTTGGCGTTCGGTAAATGCCTATTGGACGATCTTGAAGGGCTGTTCGCTGATGGCGACGGCCCCGCTGGCGGCGTCGCGGAAGCGGTAGCGCAGCACATAATCGCCGGCGGGCGGGCTGGAAAGGTTCAGTGTCAGCTTGGCGAAGATTTCCTGGTTGCGCACGGTGCCCTTGAAGTCGAAGGAGCCGAAGGCCTTCTGCTCGGCCAGCACCGTTCCCTTGGGGTCGAGCAGTTCCAGATCGACGGTGAAATGCGATTCCAGTGCGCCGTCCTTGCCCGGCCGCCAGGTGAGACCGACGGGCTCGACATAGGAGATCAGGGCTTCGCCGACCTTGAAGCTCGCTTCCGGCCGGGCCGAGAACATGCCGTAGCCTTCGGGCGGGGTCGAGACGAAGACGGCCTTGCCGATGGAGAAGGGAAGCGTGGCGGCAAAGGCGCCATAAGCATCCCGGATCGTGTTGTGCGCGCCGACCATATCGCCGGCCGCAGCCTGTTCCTCCGCCTTCTTCGCCGCATCGGCAAGCGGGCCGGCGAGGGCGGGCGCCGGTATCAGCGCAGCGATAAAGAGCATGCGCAACAGGGACTTCGACACGACCATACACTCAACCTCCAGCCCGATGGCCGCAGGATGCGAAGAACGGTGACAACAGTCAACTCTTCCAAAAGAGTGGGGTTAATATGACAAGGACCGTGAGGATTTCCAGGCGCCCGAGCAGCATGAGCAAGGAGAGGAGATAGAGCGCTGCATCGTGGAAGCCCGCGAAGGTGCCAGCGGGGCCGATCGCCTGGGTCACGCCAGGGCCGACATTGGAGAGCGACGTGGCGGCTGCCGAGAGCGCCGTCAATACGTCGTAGCCCATGAGGCTGAGCGCGATCGCAGCGAAGGCCGAGATCGCCACATAGGTGATGAAGAACAGGAAGACGCTGCGCTGGAGATCGGCATCGACCGTCATCGGCCCGTAACGCACGGCATGGATGCCGTCGGGATAGATCAGGCGGTAGAGGCCGGTGCGGATGAAGTTGAAGAGGATGATCAGGCGATAGGCCTTCAGGCCGCCCGCCGTCGAGCCGGAGCAGCCGCCCATGAAGGTTGCGACGAAGGCGAGCGCCACGATGAAATGGCCCCATTGGGTATAGTCGTCGCTGGCAAAGCCCGTCGTCGAGAGGATCGAGGAGACGGTAAAGAAGGAATGCGCCAGCGCCTCGTGGAAATCGACGCCGTTTTCCAGGCGCTGGAAGACGCTCGCCGCGACGGAAAAGAGCACGAGATAACCGAGGAAGACGCGGATCTGCGGATCGCGCCAGGCATCGATGCGTCCGCGCACGACGAAGAGGATGAGCACGGAGAAGGGCAGGCTCGACAGAGTCATGAAGAAGGTCGCGGCCCAGAGCAGCGGCAGGCTCTTGAAATAGCCGAAGGAGGCGTCGTGGGTGGAAAGCCCGCCGGTCGCGACGGTGGACATGGCATGGTTCAGCGCATCGAAGCGGCTCATGCCGAGCGCTGCATAGACGATGGCGCAGATCAGCGTGATCGCCACATAGATGGCGAGGAAGGCGCGGGTATAGCTCGCGATACGCGCGAAGGGCTTGTCGGCCGTATCGGAGGATTCGAGCTTGAAGAAGGACATGCCGCCGACGCGTAGATAGGGCATGATGAAGAGGCCAAGCGCCAGAATTCCGACACCGCCGAGCCAGTGCAGCAGCGAGCGCCACATCAGGACGCCGGGCGGCGCATGGTCGAGGCCGACGATGACGGTGGAGCCCGTCGTGCTGATCGCCGAGACCGATTCGAAGAAGGCCTGCGCGAAGGTGAGATCGAGCGACGAAAGCCAGAGCGGAATGGCGCCGATGATGCTGCCCGAGAGCCAGAGCATGTTGACGACGAGAAAGCCCATGCGCTTGTTGAAGGGCGGCGGACCGGCGCGTGTCGCGGCAGCGGTCGCCAGCGACAGCGCGCCGGTGAAAAAGGCCGAGAGGAAGAAGACCTCCGAGTCGGGATTGCCATAATAGACATCGACCAGCGCCGGCAGCAGCATCGCGACCGAAAGATAGATGCCGCTGATGGCGGCAATATTGATGGCGGACCGGAAGATGGTGGCGTTCACGGGGTGTCCTGCGTGCCGGCTGGGCTCAAGTTGGTCTCGAAAGGCCGCGCGGCCGGGACGGGTGGTGTCCGTCGCTGCGATATGCAATAGCGTTTGCATCGCCCAAACTCAAGGATAGGCTCCAATGCCGTCCCGAAGGCGCTGGAAAGGTTTAAAGAATGATCGGCTTGCCCTGCCTCTGTCGCATTATCTGAAGGCGCGACACGCAGCTTTTTGAACCCAACCTCTATCGAACACGGACCACAGCATGAAACCCGACGTCGATGCAGCCATGGAGGCCCTGCGCGGTCTCTTTCCCGAAACGCCGCTGCAACTGAACGAGCACCTCTCCGCCCGCTACGGCGCGGAAATCTACCTGAAGCGTGAAGATCTTTCGCCGGTGCGCTCCTACAAGATCCGCGGCGCGTTCAATTTCTTCCGCAAGGTGCTGGCCGAGGAAAATGCGCCGCGCAGCTTCGTCTGCGCCTCGGCCGGCAACCATGCGCAGGGCTTTGCCTTCGTCTGCCGCCATTTCGGCGTGCCGGGCGTCGTTTTCATGCCGGTGACGACGCCGCAGCAGAAGATCGACAAGACGCGCAT
>CBFGOD010000087.1:0-12436 GCA_965650295.1 uncultured Shinella sp.
GCCCTGGGGCTTGAGGCCCGGCAGGAAGGCGCGCGCCTTTTCCAGCATGGCTTGCGATCTCTGGAAGTTCGGCGGTAGCTTCAGTCCGCCAAGCTCCACCGCGCCGCCAACGCGGATGCCGGTCGAAAGCCGGGTAACGACGAAGCCGTGGCCGCCAAAGGTTACCTGCGTGCGCAGGTCGAAGGCGTCGATGGGCAATGTCGTGTTATAGCCGCGCTCGGTTTCGAGCGGGATGGTTTCGCCAAGCGAGCGGGCGACCTGATGCGAAAAGGCGCCAGCCGACAGCACGACCTTTTGCGCCCGCAGCGTGCGGCCGTCCGTCGTGCGGATCTCGATGCCGCTCTCAACCGGATGCAGGCCGGAGACGTCGGCCCGCTCGATTACGCCGCCCTGGGCGCGAAAATGATCGGCGAGCGCCAGCGTGTAGAGTTTTGGATCGGCGATGGAATACCAGCCGGGCGTAAACGTGCCATGCGTGAAGCGCGGCGCAAGGCCGGGCTGGATCGCCGCCATGGCATTGGCATCGAGGTGGTGGAACTCGACGCCGTGCTGTTCGCGGGCCTTCCAGCCGGGCAGCGAGGCGTTGAGCTCGGCCTGGCTTTCATAGACCTGCAGGTTGCCTTCCTTGCGCAGCATGTCGGCGGTGCCGGTCTGGGCGAGGAATGGTTCCAGCTCGGCCCTGGAAAGATCCATCAGCGCGGTCTGCGCCGCCGTGGAATGGGCGACGCGGCTGGCCGAACAGGCGCGCCAGAAGCGGAACATCCACGGTGCGATCTTGACGGCATAGGACGGCGGCACGCTGAGCGGGCCGAGGGGATCGAGCAGCCATTTCGGCGCCTTCTTCAGGATGCCGGGCGAGGCGAGCGGCAGGATGTCGGTGAAGGCGAAGGCGCCGGCATTGCCGGCGGAAGCGCCGGCCGCCGGGGCGTCGCGTTCCAGAACGGTGACGGTGAGGCCGCGCGCCTGTGCGGCGATGGCCGCCGAAAGGCCGACGACACCGGCGCCGATGATGACGACGCCGGGCTGGATGTCTGTGTTCATCATGGTCTCAATGCGTTGCGGCGAGGAAGGTCTTCAGTTCCGGATCCTTCGGCGCGCCGAACAGCTCTTCCGGCGGCGCGATCTCGGCCATGACGCCCTTATGGAAGAAGGCGACGCGGTCGGAGACTTCGCGGGCGAACTTCATTTCGTGCGTCACGCAGATCATCGTCATACCTTCGGAGGCCAGCATGCGCAGTGTGTCGAGCACTTCGCCGACGAGCTGCGGATCGAGCGCCGAGGTCACCTCGTCGAACAGCATATAGGCCGGCGACATGGCAAGCGCGCGGGCAATCGCCATGCGCTGCTGCTGGCCGCCCGACATGCGGCTCGGATAGACCTTCAGCTTGTCGCCGAGACCGACATGGGTCAGCTGCTTGACGGCCATCGCCTCGGCTTCGGCCTTGGACTGGCCGAGCACCTTGACCGGCGCCAGCATGACGTTTTCCAGCACGGTCAGATGCGGGAAGGCGTTGAACTGCTGGAACACGATGCCGAGCTTGCGGCGCAGCTTGTTGAGGTCCGTGCCCTTGGCATGGACATCGGTGCCGTCGACGACGATGCGGCCGGCATCGATGGTCTCCAGGCCGTTGATGCAGGTGAGCAGCGTCGACTTGCCCGAGCCCGAGCCGCCGATGATGGTCAGCACTTCGCCCTTCTGGACGGTGAGGTTGATCCCCTTGAGAACTTCGAGCTGGCCGAAGGACTTGCGGACGTTTTCGATCTCAATCATTGGACCACCGTTTTTCGAGATAGCCGCCAAGCCGGGCTATGGGGAAGCTGATGATGAAGTAGATGGCGCCGCAGATCAGCAGGATGAACAGCGGTTCCTGCAGGCGCGTGACGAGGATCTGCGAGGCGCGCAGGAGCTCGATGAGGCCGAGCCAGAGCACCAGCGCCGAATCCTTCATGACGCCGAGCGTCAGCCCGATCCAGGCGGGCAGCGAGACGCGGGTGGCAAGCGGCGCCACGATGTAGCGCATGTCCTGCCACCAGGTCATGCCAAGCGAGCGGGCCGCGCGGCGCGTCGTGGTCGGCACGGCGGAGATGCCACCGCGCACGATCTCGGTGCAATAGGCCGCCGTATAGAGCGACAGCACCACGCAGGAGGTGGTGAACGGCGCCCAGCCGAGCTTCATGATCGACTGCAACGCATTGCCGAGCACGAGCTGGATGAGCAGCGGCACGGAGCGGAAGATGTCGAGCAGGAAGGTGATCGGCAGCGACCAATAGGTGCCGAGCTGGTTGCGCAGTACGCCGAAGACGACGCCGAGAACGGTGCCGGCCAGCACGGAGACGGCCGTGACCGCCAGCGTCATGACGGCGCCTTGCGCGAGGAAGCCGAGATCGGCAAGTGTGAGAGCGGTATCGAACATGGTTTACCTCTCTCAGTAACGGAACATGCGCGTGGCGGCGAGGCGCGCAGCCAGCGTCACGACCTTGGCGATCACGTAGTAGATGACGGCTGCGAGCGCGAAGAATTCGAAGGTCCGGAAGGACACCGCATTCAGCGCCTGGGTGACGCCGGCGAGGTCGGTGTTCATGCCGACGGTGACGCCGAGCGAGGTCATCAGGATCGCCCAGACCATCTGGTTGGTGGCCGGCAGGAAGGCGATGCGCAGCATCTGCGGCATGACGATGTAGTGGAAGGCCTGAAGCGGCGTCATGCCGAGCGAGCGGCCGGCGCGGGTCTGCGTCTCGGGGATAGCTTTCAGCGCGCCGCGGAAATTTTCCGCGAGATAGCCGGCATTGTTGAAGGCGATGCCGACCAGCAGCGCCGTATAGGGGCTGAGATGGATGCCGAAGCTGCCGAGGCCGAAATGCGCCATGTAGATCTGGAAGAGCGCCGGCGTGTTGCGCGCGATCTCGACCCAAACGGTGGCGAAGCCGTTGAGGATGCGGTTGCCGGACAGCCGGAAAAGCGTCAGCGCGAGCGCGACGGCAAGGCCGATGGCCATGGACAGCAGGGCGATCTGGAGCGTGACGAGCGCGCCGTCCAGCATCTGCGGCAGGGCCTTGAACGCCTGATTCCAATGGAAATTGTAACTGAACATTGCCGTCTCACCCTTCGGAAACGATGAGCGGCGCGGAAGAGGCTTCCGCGCCGCCTTTAAAACGGCAGATTAGCGATAAACGCCGTTGACCGAAAGCGACGGAACTTCGCCGCCGACCCACTTTTCGTAGAGCTCGTTGTAACGGCCGGTGCGAACCTGCTGGTTGATGAACAGGTTCAGGTAGTTGATCAGGCCGTATTCTTCGCGGTTGGTGAAGAGTGCGACATAGTCGATGTCGTAGGGCGCGTTGCCGACGACCGAGATGCCGGCGAACTTGCCGCCCTTGACGTTGGACTGTGCAACCGTCGAGGTGGAAACGGTAGCGTCGATCTGGCCCTGGCTCAGCGCGAGGAAGACGTCGGCCTGGGTCTGGTACGGACGGAATTCGCCGGCACCCCATTCCTTGACCGACTTTTCGAGCGCGATGGCTTCGAACGTGCCGGCGGTGGCGCCGACGACCTTGCCCTTCATGTCTTCGAAGGACTTGACGCCCGACTTGTCATTGGCCGTGACGGCCATCTGGAAGGCGAAGTAGGGGATCGTCATGCCGACGGTCTTGGCGCGTTCCAGCGTGTCGGAGGTCGAGGCGACGCCGACATCGACGCGGCCGGACATCAGGGCCGGGATACGTTCCGGGAAGGGCGTTTCGACGATCTCGGCGGTGACGCCGAGCGCCTTGGCCAGATCGTTGCAATAGTCGACGTCGAAGCCGATCGGGTTGTTGGCTTCGTCGCGCGAGCCCATCGGCGGGAAGTCGAGAACGACGGCGCAGCGCAGCGTGCCCGAGGAGATGATGTCGTCAAGCTTGTCGGCCTTGGCCGGGCTGGTGAGGGCGGTGGCGGCGACGAGGCCGAAGGCGAGGACCGAGGTCTTCTTCATTACTCTCTCCCTGAATTGGTCTGGACGATTCACTTGGGCGAGGTCCGTCCTCGCCCGTGACGTAAATCGTCCTCTAAAATACAAATAATATGCAAAAAGTATATAGCTCGTATGCAAAAAAATAGCCGAGCCCACCTTTCGGAAGACCCGGCTCTTACACCTATGCTTCAGGCTTGAATCAGTTGAGGAAATCCTCAGGCAGCAGGCCTTCCGGGAAGTTCTGGTAGGAAACCGGACGCAGGAAACGGCGGATCGACATCGTGCCGACGCTCGTCGCGCCGAAATTCGTCGAGGCTGGATACGGACCGCCATGCACCATGGAATCGACCACTTCGACGCCGGTCGGGAAACCGTTGACCAGCACGCGGCCGGCCTTGCGTTCCAGGAACGGGCGCAGGCGCTTGGCGTCCGCGAGGTCGCCGGCGTCCATGTGGATGGTCGCCGTCAGCTGGCCCTCGAAGTTGCGGGCAAGCTTTACCATCTCGTCGACCGAGGAGACGCGAACGACGAGGCCGAGCGGACCGAAGACTTCTTCCGACAGCGCGTGGTCGGCAAGGAACTGGTCGCCGGAGATTTCGAACAGGTTCGGCAGGGCATTGCGGCCGGTGGATTCGGTGGTCAGCAGCGGCTTCACGGTGTTGCGGCCTTCAAAGCGCGCCTGGCCGTCCTGATAGGCCTTGGCGATGCCGTCGGTCAGCATGGTCTGCGGGGCGACCTTGGCGAGCGCCTCGACGGCGGCGGCCGTGAAACGGTCGGCGTCCGCGCCGTCCTGGACGATCGCGATGCCCGGATTGGTGCAGAACTGGCCGGCACCCATGGTGAGCGAGCCGGCCCAGCCCTGGCCGAGGCTTTCCGCACGGGCCTTCACGGCTTCCGGCAGAACGAACATCGGGTTGACCGAACCGAGCTCGCCGAAGAACGGGATCGGCTCCGGACGGGCGGCGCAGAGGTTGAACAGCGCGCGGCCGCCGGCCAGCGAGCCGGTGAAGCCGACGGCCTTGATCAGCGGATGCTGCACGACGGCCTCGCCGACCTGGCGGTTGCCGCCCTGGATCAGCGAGAAGACGCCGGGATGCACGCCGGTCTTCTTCACGGCGGCGAAAACGGCTTCGGCGATGATCTCGCCCGTGCCCGGATGGGCCGAGTGGCCCTTGACGACGACGGGGCAACCGGCGGCAAGTGCCGCGGCGGTGTCACCACCCGCCGTCGAGAAGGCGAGCGGGAAGTTGGAGGCGCCGAAGACGGCGACCGGGCCGATCGGCCGCTGGATCAGGCGGATTTCCGGGCGCGGTGCCGGCTGGTGATCGGGCAGCGCCGCATCGAAACGGCGGTCGAGGAAATCGCCCTTTTCGATATGGTCGGCGAAGAGACGCAGCTGGCCGGTGGTGCGGCCGCGTTCGCCCTGCAGGCGCGCGACCGGCAGGCCGGTTTCCTGCGTGCCGATCTCGGTGATGGCGTCGGCGCGGGCTTCGATCTCGTCGGCGATGGCGCGCAGGAAGGCAGCGCGGTCGGCACGCGAGGAATAGCCGTAGCTCAGGAAGGCGTCTTCGGCGGCTTCCGCGGCCTTGTTCACCAGCTCGACCGTGCCGACGGCGAAATCATGCGCCGGGCCATGGGCGGGCGAGGAGGTAAACGTGCCGTTGCCGTCGAGCCATTCGCCGGCGACGAGGTGTTTACCGTGGGGAGTGAAAGCCATGAGACGTACCTTTCTTGCGGAATGGGGTTCGCCCGATATAGGAGAGGAAAGGGCGAATTGCACTTGTCGAAATCTTGTATACTCTATGTATGCAAATGTTCAATCGCCAACCTGCATGGGGCGGCACAGCGGAAGAGGCCAAAGATGACGCAAACCACCACCCTGACGATCGCCGCTCTCTTCGAACGCGTCGAAGCCATCTTCCGCAAGGGCGGCCTCAATGCCGTGCAGGCCGGGGCACTCGCCCGCGTCATCGTCGCCGGCGAGCGGGACGCCTGCAAGTCGCACGGCATCTACCGCATCGAGGGCGCGCTGCGCACCGTCAAGGCCGGCAAGGTCAAGCCGGACGCCGTTCCGGTGCTCGACAGCAACGAAGGCTCCGCCATCGTCAAGGTCAATGCGGACGGCGGCTTCGCCAACCCGGCCTTTGAACTCGGCGTCCCTGAACTCGCCGCGCGCGCCCGCAAGCTTGGCATCGCGGCGCTCGTCATCAACGACTGCACCCATTTCTCCGCGCTCTGGCCGGAAGTCGAAGCCGTGACGAACGAGGGCCTTGCCGGCCTCGTCATGTGCCCGAGCTATGCGACGGTGGCGCCGACCGGCGGCAACAAGCCGCTGCTCGGCACCAATCCCTTCGCCTTCGGCTGGCCGCGCAAGGACACTTCGCCCTATGTCTTCGACTTCGCCACCTCGGTCGCCGCCCGCGGCGAGATCGAGCTGCATCGCCGCGCCGGCAAGCAGCTGCCGGAGGGCTGGGCGATCGACGCCGACGGCAACCCGACGACCGATCCGGAAGCGGCACTCGCCGGCGCCATGCTGCCCTTCGGCGGCCACAAGGGTTCGGCCATCGGCACGATGATCGAGCTTCTCGCCGGCATCATGATCGGCGACCTGACGAGCCCCGAAGTGCTCGACTATCTCGGCACGACGACGCTTGCCCCCTTCCACGGCGAGCTCATCATCGCCCTGTCGCCGGAAGCCTTCGCCAAGGGCCGCCCCGGCGATCCCTTCGCCCGCGCCGAAACGCTCTTCGAAGCCATCGTCGGCGCCGGCGCCCGCCTGCCGTCGCAGCGCCGTTTCGCGGCCCGCAAGACGTCGGAAACGGAGGGTGTCTCCCTCACCGCCGCCGAGATCGAACAGCTCGACCGGCTGCTGGACAAGGGCCTCGACGCGATCGCCTGATCGCGTCGGCTCGCCTTGCGCCGCGGCAGGACATTGCCGCGGCTTTCAGCCTTTTTGCAGGGCGAGATGGGCACCGAGCCCGATAAGGATCATTCCGCCCGCCTTGCGCACAAGGGCCTGCACCCCGCTCGACCGCTTCAGCCGGGCCAGGATCACGTCGGCCAGGAACACGCTGACGACATCAGCGAAGGTGAAGGTCAGGTTCACGACCGTTCCGAGAATGGCAAGCTGCGCCCAGATCGGCAGGGCCGCGGCGCTGTCGACGAATTGCGGCAGGAAGGCGAGGAAGAAAATCGCGGTCTTGGGGTTGAGGATTTCCACGGTGACGCTCTGGAGGAAGGCGCGACGCCCGCCGGTCGGTGCCGCCGTATTTTCCGCTTGCGGGTCCGGCGAGCGGAACAGCGAGATGCCCAGCCAGACCAGATAGAAGGCGCCCGCGAGCTTGACACAGGTATAGGCAACGGGAACGGCGTGGAACAGTGCCGAAAGCCCCGCCGCCGCCGCGATGATATGCGCGTAAGCGCCGAGATGAATACCGAGGACCGCCATCAGGCCTGCCTTGCGGCCGCCGGCCATCGTCCGGGCCGCGGCATAGAGCATGGCCGGGCCGGGAATGAAGGCGAAGATCGCCGTGGTGACGGCAAAGGCGAGCAGCACGTCCAGGGAAGGCATGTCGGGTCCTCTCGTAGCAGTTCGCGACAGTCGCAAAATCGCACCGCTGCGGCAACTGCAAACGAACGCCGCCCGCAACAGGGGCTGCGGGCGGCGTGAAACCATCGAGAGGCGGGCGACCTTACGCCTTGTACGTCTGCACGGCGCCGGGCAGCTTGCTCCATTCGGCGTACCAGGTGTCGAACAGCTTCAGCTGGCTTTCGACATAGCCGCGCTGGCTGTCGGAGAGCACGTCGGTTTCGTTGAAGTGCAGCGTGTATTCCTTGTCGCCCTTCAGAACCATCATGTGCTTGAAGTAGAGAACGAGATCCGGGCCTTCGTCGAAGGAGGAGAGGACGGCGAGCGCCGATTCCAGCTCCAGCGCGCGGGCGCGGGCATCCGGGTCGCCCTTGGCGGCAGCCTGGGCGAGGTTGCACATGTGGATGACTTCCTTCGGCAACACGCAGCCGATGCCGGTGATGGCGCCCACGGCGCCGGCATCGACGAAACCGGTGAAGACGCAGGTGTCGACGCCGATCATCAGCGAGACGTCATCGTCGCGGCTGGTGATGTTTTCGGCTGCATAGCGCATGTCGGCCGCGCCGCCGAATTCCTTGAAGCCGACGAGGTTCTTGTGGTCTTCGCGCAGCGCGAAGAACAGGTCGGCGCGGGTGGCGAAGCCGTAATAGGGGCTGTTGTAGATGACGGCCGGCAGATCGGGAGCAGCCGAGAGGATCGCCTTGAAGTGGTTCTTCTGGGCGGCAACGACGGAACCGCGGGAGAGCACGCGCGGGATGACCATGAGGCCCTGCGCGCCAACCTTCTGGGCATGCGCAGCGTGGGCAACGGCCGAAGCGGTGTTGACCGCGCCGGTGCCGACGATAACAGGAATGCCGGCCTTGACGAGGCGCTCGACGCCTTCCATGCGCTGAGCGTCCGTCAGGAGCGGCCAGTCACCCATCGAGCCGCAATAGACGACGGCGGACATGCCCTTGGCGATGAGTTCCTTGGCCTTGCGCACCAGCTGGTCGAAATCCGGCGTGCGGTCGTCCTTGCAGGGCGTCATCAGGGCGGGAATGACACCGGAAAAAATCTTGGCCTTCATGTCGATCTCCTATGGGCGGTTCGTCGGGTGGTCAGCGGGCACAATGCCTCGCCTCCCTCTCTCTGATTGTGGGTGTAGCATCTTGCATTTTATTTGTCGACAAGAAAAATACAAAGCCGAGCGCGGTCGTTCTATAGAGCGATATCAAGCCTGTCGTTGCGGCTGAAAAGCTTCTGCACCTGGGCGACGATCGCCTCCGCATGGGCCTTGCCGAGCCGGTCGGCCTCCTCGATGTCCCGCGCCTCGATGGCCGCTATGATCGCGGCATGCTCATCGACGAAGCGCTGCGGAAAGTGCTCTTCATAGGACTGGTAGTAGAGCTGCAGGATGCGTCGCCCCTCGTCGAGCAGGCGGCGGAACAGGCCGGTGAAATAGGGGTTACGGCCCGCCTCGGCGATGGCCGCGTGGAAGGCGGCGTTGGTGGCGATCATCGCAATATGGTTGCGTGCGGCGAGTGCTGCCGCATAGTCCTCATGAAAGCCCCGGATGACGGCGAGGTCTTCCGGCCGGTGGCTCTGCGCGGCAAGCCGCGTCGTGACGCGGTACATCAGAACCAGCGCGTCGAAGAAGGTATGCAGGTTCAGGAAGTCGATGTTCGACACCATGGTCGAGCGGTTCGGCAGCGTCTCGATCAGCCCTTCGCCGGCCAGCCGCACAAGGGCCTCGCGGATCGGCGTGCGCGACATCTTGAACCGCTCGGCCAGCTGCACCTCGTCGATCGGGCTGCCGGGCGCGATCTTCAGGTCGAGTATCTCGTCGCGCAGCAGGTCGTAGACCATTTTGACGCCGGAGCCGCGTTTGCGCTCGGGCAGGGTATCGGTGTCGGTCATGAAGAATCCTCTTGTCGACAAAAGAAATACAATTCTCCAGCCGCGCTATCAATTGTTTTAAGGGAGCTTTTGACAAAAGCGCCGTCAAGTCTCCCAAAGGCGAGATTTCTGCAATTCCAGCCCTTTGCGGGCGAAAAAATGAAAGGGCGGGAAAATCCCGCCCTGCCTTCCGTCAAAAAAGCATTGAGGCGCTTAGCTGCGCTGGTCGCGCAGGAAGGTCATCAGCGAACGGCCGGCATCGAGAATGTGATCGCGCGTCAGGCGCGAGGCGAGGTCGGCGTCGCCCTTTTCGCAGGCGGTGAGGATCGCTTCATGCTCGCGGCCGGCGCGCGGCACGCCGTTGGTGAAGGTCAGCTGCGCGCGCAAATAGCGGTCGATGCGGTCGAGCGAGGATTGCACGTTCTGCAGATAATAGGGGCGACCGGAGGCTTCATAGAGTGTCGTGTGGAACTGGCGGTTGATCTCGCCCCAGCGGTGCGGATCGGTCTCCCGGTCGAAGGCGTCGCAATAGCTGCGCGCTTTGTCCAGCGTCGCGCGGTCGAGATTGGGCACGGCAAGGCGCATCACCTCCGCCTCGATCAGCGCCCGGAACTCGAAGATCTCGTCGATCTCTTCTATCGAGAGCCCGGCGACGACCGCGCCCTTGTAGCGCTGGGTGGTGATGAGGCCATGCTGCTCCAGTCGCGACAGGGCCTCGCGCACGGGGATGCGGCTGGTGTTGAACATCTGCGCGATCTCTTCCTGGCGCAGGTTCTCGCCCACGGCGATCTGGCCCTCGATGATCGCCTTGCGCAGCGCCTCATAGACGAGGTCGGCCGCCGAAGCGGCCTGCCGGACATCGACGGCAGCAAATTTCATCCCGTTCAACCCCTGAAAATCGAGCTTCTCGTCATAGGTGGAATCCGGTGGCGGGGCAACAAACGTCACCGCACGAAAGAATATTGTATATTGGATCCAATTTTTCTATAAGAGTTCATCCGCGTCGATCCGCTGCCGGCATCGCCGCGAAAAATCAGGACATCGGAGAGAGCCATGCGCAGCAGCAAGGTAATTCACATCGTTTCCTGCCACGCCGAGGGCGAGGTGGGCGACGTCATCGTCGGCGGCGTGGCGCCCCCGCCGGGCGCGACGCTCTGGGAGCAGCGCAATTTCATCGCCCAGGACCAGACGCTGCGCAATTTCGTGCTGAACGAGCCGCGCGGCGGCGTCTTCCGCCACATCAATCTGCTAGTGCCGCCGAAGGATCCGCGCGCCACGATGGGCTTCATCATCATGGAGCCCGAGGATACGCCGCCGATGTCCGGCTCCAACTCGATCTGCGTCTCCACCGTGCTGCTGGACAGCGGCATCGTGCCGATGGTCGAACCGGAAACCCATATGGTGCTGGAAGCGCCGGGCGGGCTGGTCAACGTCGTCGCGACCTGCCGCAACGGCAAGGCCGAGCGCATCACCGTCACCAACGTGCCCTCCTTCGCCGACAAGCTGGATGTGAAGCTGGAAGTCGAGGGTCTGGGCACGCTCACCGTCGACACCGCCTATGGCGGCGACAGTTTTGTCTTCACCGATGCCCGCGCCCTGGGTTTCTCGGTCACGCCGGACGAGGCGCGGGAGCTCGCCGAAACCGGCATCCGCATCACCAAGGCGGCCAACGAGCAGCTCGGCTTCACCCATCCGGAAAACCCGGAATGGAACCATATCTCCTTCTGCCAGCTCACTTTGCCGGTCGAGGAGCGCGACGGCGCGCTGCATGGCCGCAACACCGTCGTCATCCAGCCGGCCAAGCTCGACCGCTCGCCGACCGGCACCGGCTGCTCGGCCCGCATGGCCGTGCTGCACGCCAAGGGCCAGATCAAGATCGGCCAGCCCTTCTCCGGCTATTCGATCCTCGATTCCCGTTTCGATTGCCGTATCGTCAGCGAAACCACGGTCGGCGGCCGCCCGGCCATCGTGCCGGAAATTTCCGGCCGCGCCTGGATCACCGGCACCAGCCAGGTGATGCTGGATCCGGCCGATCCGTGGCCGGCCGGCTACCGCCTCGCCGATACCTGGCCGCGCAAGCAATAAGCTCCGTTCTGCCCGGTGCATGCCAAGCGCCGGGCAGAATGTCTTTGACGGCTCAGTCGAGAAGCGATAATCATAAAGTCATCCGATGACTTTATGATTTGGCTCATGCACTCCCTCAGCAAAACCAATCTCGCCGATACCGCCGTAGAAGCGATTCGCACGGAAATCCTCGCCCGCCGCTGGGCGATCGGCGAAAAGCTGCCGAACGAGGCGGCCTTGTCCTCCATGCTGTCGGTCAGCCGCGGCACGGTGCGCGAGGCGGTGCGCGTGCTCGCCTCGCAGGGTTATCTCGAGACGCGGCAGGGTTCCGGCACCTATGTGCTCTCGACGGCCGATACCGCGCGACCGCTCACCATGGCCCGCCGCGCCGGCCTGCGCGATCAGTTCGAGGCGCGGCTGGCGCTCGATGTCGAAGCCGCCCGCCTGGCCGCCCTGCGCCAGACGCCGGCCGTGGTGGCCAAGCTCCGCACGCTGTTGTCCGCGCGCGGCCATTCCGAGGCCAGCGACCGGGCCGTCTTCATTGACCGCGACCTCGCCTTCCACCAGGCCGTCATCGCCGCGTCGAACAATGCGGTGCTGATCGGCATGTACGATTTCTTCTCCACGGTGATTGCCGAAACGATCGCGGCCACCCTCGAAGACGACCTTCCCGAGCCCGACATGGCCGCGCATGCCGCCATCGTCGATGCCATCGAAAGCGGCGACCCCGACAAGGCCGATGCCGCCGTCCGCCGCTTCATGGCCCCCGTCCTCACTGCCCTCGACAAGCTGCTTCTATCATGACCCTTTCCAATGATCCCGGCGCCATCGACCTGATCGACGCCGAAGCCGACAGCGTGCCGGCACCCGAGCCGCATCGGCCCCAAAACACGGCAGCGCGCATTCTGCTGGGTGCCAGCCTCGTGCTCATCGCCTTCAATCTGCGCCCGGTCTTTTC
>CBFGOD010000088.1:0-12432 GCA_965650295.1 uncultured Shinella sp.
CTATCTCTACGGCGCCCAGCAGGATGGCCATGCGAGGGCCGGCTTTTACGGCATGGCCGGTTGGCACACCAAGGGACACCTGATCCGCGCCCTGCTGGAGGGTGTCGCCTTTGGCCACCGCCAGCATATCGAGACGATCCGCAAGGCGGGCGCGACCTTCGAGGAGGCGGTTCTGTCGGGCGGCGGTTCGCGCAGCAAGCTCTGGCCGCAGATTTTTGCCGATGTGCTCGGCGTGCCGGTCTCGGTTGCGGCGTCGCGCGAGACGGGTGCCCTTGGCGCTGCGATTGCGGCCGGCACGGGCGTCGGCCTCTTCGCCGATTTCACGGAAGGCGCCGAGGCCATGGTGCGGACGGAGCGGCACTATAAGCCGAATGCGGGCCTTGCCGCGCATTATGCGCGCCGCTACGCGCTTTATACGGATATTGCCGAAGCGATGACGCCGCTCTGGCGGCGGCTGGCGGCTTCGGAGAAAATGGCAACGGGAGTTGCGGCGTGAACAATCCTGTCGATGAAACGCCTGTCGATGAGGGCACTTACGATTTCATCGTCGTGGGCGCCGGTTCGGCGGGCTGCGTGCTGGCCAATCGCCTTTCGGCGGACCCGAAGAACCGTGTCCTGCTGCTCGAAGCGGGCGGTTCGGACCGGTATCACTGGGTCCATGTGCCGATCGGTTATCTCTACTGCATGGGCAATCCGCGCACCGACTGGATGATGAAGACGGCATCGGAGGCCGGCCTCAACGGCCGGGCGCTCAACTATCCGCGCGGCAAGGTGCTGGGCGGCTGCTCGTCGATCAACGGCATGATCTATATGCGCGGCCAGGCCGCCGATTATGACGGCTGGCGGCAGGCGGGCAATGCCGGCTGGGGCTGGGACGACGTGCTGCCCTATTTCGTGAAGTCGGAAGACAATTATCGCGGCCGGTCGGAGATGCACGGCGCCGGCGGCGAATGGCGCGTCGAACGCCAGCGCCTCTCCTGGCCGATCCTCGATGCGTTTCGCGATGCCGCGGAAGAGCTTGGCATTCGCAAGACCGACGATTTCAACGACGGCGACAACGAGGGCTCCGGTTACTTCGAGGTCAACCAGCGAGGCGGCGTGCGGTGGAACACGACGAAGGCGTTTCTGCGCCCGGCGATGAAGCGCAAGAACCTGCGCGTCCTGACCGGTGCCGAGACGGAACGGCTGGAATTCGACGGCAGGACGGTGACCGGCGTGCGGTTCCGCCTCAACGGCCACCTTTGTATCGCCCGCGCGACGCGCGAGGTCGCGCTGTCGGCCGGAGCGATCAATTCGCCGAAAATCCTGGAACTGTCGGGTATCGGGCGGCCGGACCTGCTGTCGGATCTCGGCATTGCCGTGCAGCACGACCTGAAGGGCGTGGGCGAGAATCTGCAGGACCACCTGCAGATCCGCACGGTGTTCAAGATCGAGGGTGCGCGCACGCTGAACCAGCTCTACCACAACCTTTTCAGCCGCGCGGGCATGGGGCTGCAATATGCGTTTCGCCGCTCCGGTCCGCTCTCCATGGCGCCGAGCCAGCTCGGCATCTTCGCCAAGAGTGATCCGGTGGTCGCCACCGCCGATCTCGAATATCATGTCCAACCACTCAGCACCGACCGGCTCGGCGAGCCGCTGCACCGCTATCCGGCCGTTACGGTTTCGGTCTGCAATCTCAGGCCCGAAAGCCGCGGGACGGTGCATGTGACAGCGCGTGATGTGGCGCTGCCGCCGGAAATCCGGCCGAACTACCTTTCGACGCCGGGCGACCGGCTGCTGGCCGCCAAATCCATCCGCCATGCCCGCAGCCTCATGCAAGCGAGCGCGATCGCAAAATTCCGCCCTGAGGAAATGCTGCCTGGCCGCGAGTACCAAAGCGAGGACGAACTGATCCGCCGCGCCGGCGATATCGCCACGACGATCTTCCACCCGGTCGGCACCTGCAAGATGGGCAGCGACCCGATGGCGGTGGTCGATGCGAAGCTGCGCGTGCACGGGCTCGACCGGCTGCGCGTCGTCGATGCCTCGATCATGCCGACCATCGTTTCCGGCAACACCAATTCGCCCGTGATCATGATCGCGGAAAAGGCGGCAGAGGCGATGCTGGCGCGGGCTTAGCCGCCAATCTGGTCGAGGAAGCGCAGGACGGCGTCGTTGAAGAGTGCCGGCCGTTGCAGCGGTGCGAAATGGCTGACGCCGGGCAAGATGGTGAGTGTGGCTTGGGGTATGGTTGCCGAGAGATAGGCGGCGTGTTCCGGCCGGATGAACTCGTCATGCTCTCCGAGCACCACGGCGACTGGAACCGCGATCCCGGCAAGGTCCGCGGCAGAGTAGTTCGGCTCAGACTGCATCATCAGGGAAACGTCCGCGACAAAGCTGTCGAAGGCGTCCGGCGTTGCGGACAGGGCCTGATAGTCCAGGCGGTGCCGGTGGAAGCAGCGGTCGAGCACGGGTGTCGGCTGGAAGTCGAGCGCGCCGCTCGGATCCATGTTGCAGGCGAAGAAGAAGACGCCGCTGACGCGTTCCGGATGCCGGTCGGCCAGGATCAGCGCTGTGCAGGCGCCGTCGCTCCAGCCGATGAGGCTGGCCTTGTCGATGCCGAGATGATCCATCACGGCCAGCACGTCGCCGGCCATGCGGCCATAGCGGAACGGGCCGGCATCGCGGGTGCTGCGCCCGTGACCGCGGCTGTCGATGA
The DNA here is from genome assembly GCA_965650295.1 of uncultured Shinella sp. Lineage (GTDB taxonomy): Bacteria > Pseudomonadota > Alphaproteobacteria > Rhizobiales > Rhizobiaceae > Shinella. The sequence goes on from CBFGOD010000088.1 coordinate 2,699, forward strand.
CGACCACCATCCTGCCCGCCGCGACAAGGGCCGGCAACTGGTTTCCCCAGTTCCCGGCGTTGCCGAGCCCGCCATGCAGCAGGATGACCGCCGGCCCGGCGCCGAAGACGGCATGCCAGATCCGTGCGCCGTCGTTTTCCACAATGCCTTGCAGGCGCGGCGATGGCAGCGGCGGCGCACCGTTGCGCTCGAAATGGATGAGGTCGTCATCGGTCATCGGCATCGGCTTCTCCTCGGGTCTTCATCAAGGACGCGCAGGCGAACGGTTTTCCGACATCATGGCCCGAAAATCCCGCACGGGGCCAGCCGCGGCTTTTGAGAGGGTGTCGGGCAGTGCAGCATTTGCATAGCTGCATTGCACAATAAATGTTTTCCATCCGGTCAAAAACTGGGCATATTGCACGCAGTTGATGCACACGGCGGTTTTCCTCCCAGTGCCGCCGCATCAGCTGTTCCCCTCTGGAGGTTTTTAAACCTTCACACTTCAATGGGCCGCGATTTCGCTGGCCCATTTTTTTTGCCTGCTCCCGGTGCTGTCCGAAAATGACGCGTCCCAAATGGAGCAGATAAAATGCAATCTAATGGTTGTATTAGCATTTTCATTACGCTCCTGTGCTTCAATCTCTGCTGCCGATGTGATGGTGCGACGTTCGGATTTCCGGGCGATCTCACGGGCAGGGATGCGCATATGAGACGGGCTGACAAGACGGAGGCGATCGTGAATAGGCAAAGGCAGGCAGCCTGCGCCGCGGCAACCGTCTACCCGCAGAGCCGGGGTCTTGCATGACGCAGCCCCGCAAGACAACGCTGCGCCTTATTGCCGTCGCCTGGCCTTTTGTTCTCATCGTCCTTCTCCAGACGGCGCTTGCCACGTTCAGCCTTCAGGTCACGTCGTCGCTGCGCGCCTTCGTAACTGGCGAAAGCCTCTGGTCGAAAGGCCAGCATGACGCGCTCTACTATCTCAACCGCTATGCCGAATCCGGCAACCGGTCCTTCGTCGCGCGCTACCATCAGGCTATGGCGATGCCGCTGGGTGACCGCGCGGCTCGGCTGGCGCTCGAGGCCGATCCGCCCGATGTCGATGCGGCCTTCAAGGGCTTCCTTGCCGGCGGCAACCATCCTGACGACATTCCGAACGTCATCTGGCTGTTTCGCTACTTCCGCTGGCTGCCCGTCATGGAGGCCTGCATCCGCGACTGGCGCACGGCCGAAGGCGTGCTGATGCAGCTTCTGCCGATCGGTGAGAGCATCGACACGTCCAGCCACATCAACGAGGTCGATCGGCGCGACATCATCCGCCAGCTCGATGAGATCAATGCGCTGGTAACGCCCCTGACGAAACGCTTCTCCGATCGTTTGGGGGAGGGGACGCGGCAGGTGCAGACCGTACTGTTCATCAGCAATGCCGCGATGGCGCTCGTCTTCATCCTCCTGACCGTCTGGCGACTGAACAGCTTTCTCACGCACCGCCGCAGCATCGAGGAACAGCTTTCCCACACGGCCAACCATGACGACCTCACCGGCCTGCCGAACCGCCGGCTCTTCGAGGAGCGGCTTACGCGTGCTCTGGCGGAGCCCGGCAGTCGCCACGCCCTGATGTTCATCGACCTCGACCAGTTCAAGGCCGTCAACGACAACGGGGGACATGCGGCCGGCGACGCGCTGCTGCGCCGCATCTCGCACGATCTCGACAAGGCGATCCGCGGCACGGATTTGCTGGCCCGGCTGGGCGGGGACGAATTCGGCATCGTTCTGCCGAATTGCGCGCCGGAGGATGCGCTGCGTATCGGCATGCGGCTACGCGAGATTGCCGAGGCGATCGATTTCGTCTGGAACGGTCATCGCTATTCGATCAGCGCCAGCATCGGCGTCGTCCACCTCGCCGGGCGCAGCTATACGCTGCAGGAGGCGCTCAGGGCGGCCGACATCGCCTGCTACATGGCCAAGGAAAAGGGTCGCAATCGCGTGCATGTCTTCGAGACGACGGACGCGGCGCAGACCCAGTTCACCGCCAATCTCAACTGGGTTCAGCGCTTGCATCGCGCCTTGGAGCAGGACAGTTTCCGGCTGTTCTCCCAGGAAATCGCGACGATCGACGGCAGCGGCGCGCCGGCCGAACATCGCGAAATCCTGCTGCGGCTGGAGGAAGACGGCAAGCTGCTGGCGCCCGGCGCCTTCATTCCGGCCGCCGAGCGTTTCGGCCTGATGCCGGCCCTCGACCGCTGGGTGGTGCGCCATGCGCTCGACATCATCAGCCGGCGGTCAGCGGCGATATCCGGCACCTATTCGATCAATTTGAGCGGCCTGACGCTGAAGGACGACACGTTCCTGCCCTTCCTGCGCGAGATGTTGCGCCGCAGCCGTGTTCCGGCCGACGTGCTCTGCTTCGAGATCACCGAGACCAGCGCCATCGAGAACCTCGACGAGGCCATCGCCTTCATGAACGCCATGCGCGCCATGGGCTGCCGCTTCGCGCTCGACGATTTCGGCGTCGGCATGTCGTCGCTCACCTACCTGAAGCGCCTGCCGGTCGACTATGTGAAGATCGATGGCAGCTTCGTGCGCGACATGCTGACCGACAAGGCAGACTGGATGACGGTCGAGATGATCAACCAGATCTCTCATCTCGCCGGCCGCAAGACGATCGCCGAATTCGTGGAGAACGCCGAGATTCTCGCCGCCCTAAAGACGATTGGCGTCGATTATGCTCAAGGCTATTTCCTCGGCCGACCGGAGCCGTTCCTGCCGGATGCGGCGGGAAAGGTTATCCCGCTCCGCCGCGCCGACGTGGCCTAAGCCTGTTCGGCCCGCTCCAGCGCCTTCAGCATCGTGCGTTCGGCGAGGTTGAGATAGGTCTCCATCTGGGCTGCGGCCTCTGCCGGCTTTCCTTGCTCGAGAAGCGTGACGATCGCGTCGTTCATGTCGACGAAGGGGGAGTGCAGGTGCTCGGGATCGTTGAGGAGCCCGAAGCACAGGCGCAGCTCCGCCGAGATGCGCTCGTAGAATTCGGTGAGCCGCGCGCTGTCCGAAAGGTCGATGATGGCGGTGTGGAAGATCATGTTGGCGCTGCCGACGCCGACCCAATCGCCCGCATCGCGCTTCTTGTGCCCGTTGGCGACGGCTTCGCGCATCACGCGAATGGCCGGATGCTGCTGCCAGGCCTGGCGCAGCGCACCACATTCCAGCATGCGCCGCACGCGGTAGATATCGATGACCGAAGCCATGGAAGGCACAGTGACGAAGACGCCGCGATTGGCCTCGTGGCGCAGAAGCCCGTCCTTGGTGAGCAGGCGGAAGGCTTCGCGCAGCGAATTGCGCGAGACGTCGAAGCGCTCGCTGAAGGCGGCTTCCGACAGGCGCTGGCCGGGCGAAAGTTCACCCGAAATGAGCAGCGTGCGAATGTGCCGTGCCAACCGGTCCGCCAGTGGCAGGCCTTCGTCGTCTTCCGTCATACTCTTCTCCCCGGCCGGGCAAATTCTGCCCGGTTACCCTCTTTCCACTCTGCCCTTAGCATGAATGCGGGGATGGTGGCGTCGGAAATTGTGGCGAATCCTGTGCTATGTGATTGGTAAAGCGGCAGGAATAAGGAACGATATGGAAATATTGTTGAACAATATTGACATTTTTGTGTAGCGGTTCATCATTGGTGCACGAAGCATCCGCGAGGGGCGGGTGCGTGAGAGCGGAGAAATCTCATGGAACGGAACGCAGCAGCGCCCGCGGGCCAGAGTGTGGTCGCGCAGGGTCTCGAAACCGTCAAATCCCGTCGCTCGGCGCTCATCGCCGCGATCTTTCTGATGGCGACCAGCGCCATCGGTCCCGGCTTCATCACCCAGACGGCGACCTTCACGACGAAGCTTGGCGCCGCTTTCGCCTTCGGCATTCTCGCCTCCATCCTCATCGATTTTGTCGTGCAGCTCAATATCTGGCGTATCGTGACGCTGACGCGCATGCGTGCCTCGGATATTGCCAATGCCGCAATCCCCGGTTCCGGCTATCTGCTGGCCGTCCTCGTCATCGTCGGCGGCCTGTTCTTCAATATCGGTAATATCGGCGGCACGGGTCTCGGCCTCAACGCGATCTTCGGCCTCGACCCGAAGATCGGCGGGGCGATCAGTGCTGTTTTCTCGATCGGCATCTTTCTGTCGAAGCGGGCCGGGATGGCCGTCGACCGTTTCATCATCTTCGCCGGCATCCTGATGATCGTGTTGACGTTCTACGTCGCCTTCGTTTCCGGCCCCCCGGTCGGCGATGCGCTGTTCCAGACCGTTTTGCCCTCGACCGTCGATTTTGCGACGATCACCACCATCGTCGGCGGTACGGTCGGCGGCTACATCACCTATTCCGGCGCGCACCGCCTGCTCGACCGCGGCATGGTCGGCCAGGAGCACCTGCCGGCCGTCACACGTGCCGCGCTGACCGGCATCGCTGTCACCGGCCTGATGCGCTATGTGCTCTTTCTCGCCATCCTCGGCGTGGTTGCCAGCGGCGTCGTCATCGACACGGCAAGCCAGACGGCGAACCCCGCCGCACAGGCCTTCCAGGCGGCTGCCGGCGATTTCGGCCTGCGTCTCTTCGGCATCATCTTCTGGGCGGCCGCCATCACCAGCGTGATCGGCGCGGCTTACACCTCGGTCTCCTTCATCACCGTCTTCAAACAGGACATCAGCGAACGCGCGCGCAATCTGGCGACCGTGGTCTTCATCGCCTTCTCGCTCGTCTGCTACCTGCTGATGACGACGCCGCCGGCCGCCATGCTGGTCTTCGTCGGCGGTCTCAACGGCCTCATCCTGCCGATCGGCCTTTCCATCTTCCTCTTCGCCGCCTGGAAGCGCGAGGACCTGATGGGCGGCTATCATTATCCGCGCTGGCTGCTCGTTCTCGGCGTCCTGGTCTGCGTGCTCACATGGTATATGGGCTACAAGTCGGCCGGCACGATCTTCGGCCTGCTGGGTCTCTAAAAGGGGAGGGAGGAAACCATGACAGCGATCGATCTCAACAGCGATCTCGGCGAAAGCTATGGCGCCTGGCGCATGGGTGACGACGCGGCGATGCTTGCCGTCGTCTCCTCCGCCAACATTGCCTGCGGGTTCCATGCGGGTGATCCGGCCGGGATTTTCCGCACGGTGAAGGCCGCCGCCGCCAACGGTGTCGTCATCGGCGCCCACGTTTCCTATCCCGACCGCGTCGGCTTCGGCCGCCGCGATCTCGATGCCACACCCGAGGAGCTGATTGCCGACGTGATCTACCAGATCGGCGCGATCAAGGGCGTCGCCGCTGCCGCCGGCACGACCGTGCGCTACGTCAAGCCGCATGGCGCGCTCTACAACCGCATCGCCTATGATGCGAAGCAGGGCCAGGCGGTCATCGACGGCATCAAGGCTATCGATCCCTCGTTGATCCTCATGGGCCTTGCCAATGCGCCCATCCTCGACCTCGCCCGCACGTCCGGCCTTGCCGTCGTTGCGGAGGCCTTTGCCGACCGGGCCTACACGCCGAAGGGCGAACTCGTCTCGCGCCGTGAGGCCGGCTCCGTGCTGCATGACGAGAAGACGATCGCCGACCGCATGGTCCAACTCGCCCGCGAGGGCACGCTGGACGCCATCGACGGCAGCACGATCCGCATCGAGGCGCAGTCGATCTGCGTGCATGGCGATAGCCCCGGTGCCGTTGCCATCGCCCAGGAAATCCGCCGCCGCTTCGAGGCGGAAGGTATCGCCATCCGTTCCTTCGCGGACAAGGTCTGAGGTGCGGCCATGACGCTTCCCACCGCCTATCTCGACCACGTCGATGCTTCAGCCGCTCGCCGGGCGAGGACTACTTATAGAAGTGGGTTCGTTGCACCCACCTCGGGCATCGCGCCGGGTTTCACCCAGGCCAACATGATCGTGCTGCCGCGCGACTGGGCCTTCGATTTCCTGCTCTATGCGCAGCGCAATCCAAAACCCTGCCCGGTGCTCGACGTCTCCGATCCGGGCTCGCCGACGACGCTTCTGGCGCCGGGTGCGGACCTGCGCACCGACCTGCCGCTCTACCGCATTTGGCGCGACGGCAAGCTTGCCGAGGAAACGCCTGACGCCACCGCCGCCTGGGCGGAGCGTGACGATCTCGTCGCCTTCCTGATCGGCTGCTCCTTCACCTTCGAGACGCCGATGGTCGAGGCGGGCATCGAGATCCGTCACATGACGGACAAGAGCAATGTGCCGATGTACCTGACCAACACGGCCTGCCGTCCGGCGGGCCGGTTGAAGGGCAACATGGTCGTCTCCATGCGACCGATCCCGGCCTCGCGCGTTGCCGATGCCGCCACGATTTCCGGCCGCTTCCCGGCCGTGCATGGCGCGCCCGTGCATGTCGGTTCGCCCGCGGATATCGGCATCGCCGACCTCGCCAAGCCGGATTTCGGCGATGCGGTGCGCATCGAGCCGGGTGAAGTGCCGGTTTTCTGGGCCTGCGGCGTGACCCCGCAGGCGGCCGTGATGGCGTCGGGCGTGCCCTTCGCCATCACCCATGCGCCGGGCTACATGTTCATCACCGATATCCCCGATTCCGCCTATCACGCGTGAGGCTTCGATGCGTTTTCTACCGGTCAGCCTGACCACCATCCTCGTCGAGCTTGCCGATCTCGACGAGACGCTCGCCCTTTTCGCCTCGCTACAGGCCGATCCGATTGGCGGTATCGAGGAAATGGTGCCGGCCACCCGCACGCTGATGATCCGTTTCCGCCCGGAAAAGGTATCGTCTTCGGATCTCGCGGCAGACATCGCCACGCGTGATCTCTCGGCGAAGATCGCGCCGTCGGAGCATCTGGTGGAAATTCCGGTGCGCTATGACGGCGAGGATCTCGGCGACGTCGCTGATCTGACCGGCCTCAGCGTCGAAGAGGTCATTCGCCGCCACACGGAAAGCGAATTCACCGTCGCCTTCTGTGGCTTCGCACCCGGCTTCGGCTATCTCGTCGGCGGCGATACCGCGCTGCATGTGCCGCGCCGCAAAAGCCCGCGCACCCGCATTCCGGCCGGCTCCGTAGCAGTGGCCGGCGCCTTCAGCGGCGTCTATCCGCAAAACAGCCCCGGGGGATGGCAGATCATCGGCACCACGCCCGTCAAAATGTGGGATATCGATCGCGATCCCGGCGCGCTGCTGCAACCCGGCTATCGCGTGCGCTTCTTCGATATGGCGAAGGCGGGCAAGACCGTCAGCATTCCAGAACCGACTGCCCGCAGAGAGCGCGCTCTCGCAGCCGACGATCCGCAGTTCAAGGTGCTCGCCGCGCCGATGCCTGCGGTCTTCCAGGATCTCGGCCGTTTCGGCCAGACCGGGCAGGGCGTCTCCGCCTCCGGCGCGCTCGACCGTGGTGCCTTCAACGCCGCAAACCGCATCGTCGGCAACCAAGCCAACACGCCGGCTCTCGAATTGACCCTCGGCGGCTTCTCCTTCGAGAGCAACACGCGCGCCGTGATCGGCCTTGCGGGTGCGCCCTGTCCGGTGACGGTGCGCGATTCCGCCGGCCGCAATCGGGATTTTCAGACCTGGCAGCCGATTGCGCTGGAACCCGGCGACGTCGTCACCATCGGCCATCCGAAGACCGGCATGCGCGCCTATCTCGCCGTGCGCGGCGGTTTCGACGTTGCCCCGGTTCTCGGCAGTGCGGCGACCGACACGCTCGCCGTTGTCGGCCCGGACCCGGTCACGACGGGTACGGTGCTGGTGTTGAAGGGTCGCAATGAATGGCTGACAAGCGTCTCCACCGATGAAATCCCGGCCTTCGACGTGCCGTCCGCCAGCGACGTGGTGACACTCGACGTGGTGCTCGGTCCGCGCACGGACTGGTTCACGCATAAGGGGCTGGAAACGCTGACGGGCCAGCTCTGGCAGGTCACGCCACAATCGAACCGCGTCGGCATCCGCCTTGCCGGCGATGTACCGCTGGAGCGCAGGGACAGCGTGGAATTGCCGAGCGAGGGCACGGCGACAGGCGCGATCCAGGTGCCGCACAGCGGCCAGCCGGTGCTCTTCCTCGCCGATCACCCGCTGACCGGCGGTTATCCCGTCATCGGCGCCGTCGCCGAATACCATCTGGACCTCGCAGGTCAGATTCCCATCAACGCAAAAATCCGTTTCCGCCCGGTCGGCCCCTTCGCCGATATCGCAACAAGCCGCTAGGAGAGCGCCATGAAGAAAGTGCTGATTGCCAATCGTGGCGAAATCGCCGTGCGCATCCTGCGCGCCTGCCGGGACTATGGCCTGCAATCCGTCGCCGTCTATGCCGATCCGGATGCCGACGCGCTCTTCGTGCGCCTGGCCGACGAGGCTTATGGCCTTGACGGTGTGCGCCCGGCGGAAACCTATCTCGATATCGACAAGCTGATCGCGATTGCCAAGCGGTCCGGCGCGGACGCGGTCCATCCGGGCTACGGCTTCCTGTCGGAAAATGCCCGCTTCGCCAAGGCGGTGCAGGATGCCGGCCTGACCTGGATCGGCCCCGATCCCGACGTCATCGTGGCGCTTGGCGACAAGGTCGAGGCACGGCGCATCGCGCAGAGCGTGGGGGCGCCGCTGGTAGCCGGCAGCGACGGTCCGGTGTCCACGGCTGCGGAAGTGATCGCCTTTGCCGAACAGTATGGCCTGCCGGTCGCCATCAAGGCCGCGCATGGCGGCGGCGGGCGCGGCATCAAGGTCGCCTGGAAAATGGAAGAGGTCGCCGACCTTTACGAATCCGCCGTGCGCGAGGCGACCGTTGCTTTCGGCCGCGGCGAATGTTTCCTTGAACGGTTCCTCGACCGCCCCCGCCATATCGAGGCGCAGGTCATCGCCGACAAACACGGCAATGTGCTGGTTCTCGGTACCCGCGATTGCTCCGCGCAGCGCCGCAACCAGAAGCTCATCGAGGAAGCGCCGGCACCCTTCCTATCGCCCGAACAGCGCGAACGGATCCATGCCGCCGCGAAGGCGATCTGCGCGGCCGCCGGCTATACCGGTGCGGGCACGGTGGAGTTCCTGCTCGGCGTCGACGGCACGATCTCCTTCCTCGAGGTCAACACCCGCCTGCAGGTGGAACATCCTGTCACCGAGGAAACGACGGGCATCGACCTTGTCACCGAGCAGTTCCGCGTCGCTGAGGGTGAGCGCCTGACGCTGCTCGAAACGCCCGCGCCGCGCGGCCATTCCATCGAGTTCCGCATCAATGCCGAAGACCCCGGCCGCGGCTTCCTGCCGACGCCGGGCGCCATCACCGCCTTCGAGCCGCCGTCCGGTCCGGGTGTGCGCCTCGACAGCGGCGTCGTCACCGGCTCCACCATTCCCGGCGTCTTCGATTCGCTGATGGCCAAGCTCATCGTGACCGGCGCCACCCGCGAAGAGGCGCTGCGCCGGGCGCGCCGGGCGCTGAAGGAATTCCGCATCGAGGGTGTCGCCACTGTCCTGCCGTTCCACCGCGCCGCCATCGACACCGAGGATTTCATCGGGACCGATGGCTTCAAGGTGCACACCCGCTGGATCGAGACCGATTTCGCCGCCATGCCGGAGGCCATGACCCGGCCGGAGCCGGCGTCCGACCCGACGCTGATCCGCACCCATCTCGAAATCGACGGCAAGCGCGTTTCGCTGGCGCTGCCGAGCCTGCTTCTCGCCGGTCTTGGTGCTGCCGGGCAGGGCACGGGATCGGTCGGCAGTGGCAAGCCCGCCGAGGATGGCATCGCCGCGCCGGTCTCGGGCACACTGCAGGCCTTCAA
>CBFGOD010000089.1:0-12412 GCA_965650295.1 uncultured Shinella sp.
AGCCCTTTGGAAGGGACATTGACCTGTGCGCGCACGACCGGCTCGGGCTTGGCATCCCCCCCCGGCGATTCCTCGGCGCTCGACCAGGCAACCGTGCCTTCGATGGCCGTCGGCGCCGTCTGGCCGAGACGCTCCTCATACAGGAACATCTTCTGCGCAACGCCGATGGCGGCCGGCTGCTCGCCGGTGGCGGCAGGCGTCTGCGTATCGGTGGTCGTTGCCGTGCCCGTATCGGTGGGCGTCACGGGTGTCTGGGCAGTGCCATCAGTACCGGCGGCGGGCGTTGTACCATCCGTCGTCGCGGTACCGCTGGTCGCAGTCGTGCCGGTGCCGGTTTCGGTGGTGGCCTCCGCCGTTTCCGGCGTCTGCGCCGCAACGGACTTGCCCTCCTCGGTCGAAACGCCTTCAGGCGCCGCTGCCGGGCCTTCATCGACTTCCGATCCGTCCGTCAGAAGGCGCTGCGTGAACTTGCCGCTGCTCTGATCGGCGGAAGCTACCTCGGTCGCGGGCTTCGTCGCGGCTCCATCGGTCTGGGTGTCCGTGGAGGTCGTATCGTTCGTCGTCGTGGAGGCAGGCAGGTTGCGGCCGCCCTCGGCGGTCTCGGTCTTGGCTTCAGGCGTTTCACCAGCGGGCGTCGAAGGCTTCGTCACGGAGGCGACGAGCTCGTTGACCCAGCCGTTCACGGCATCCCGATTGAACCAGTAGGCGGCACCGGCACCACCGGCAATGGCGATAACACCGACCAGGGCTGCGAGGGCAGCGAAATTGACACGCGACTTGTGCGGCTCGGCGCGGAAGGAGCGCTGCGGCGCATGCGCTTCGGCGGCGGGGGATTTGGTCGCCGCATCCGCAAGGCCGGCCTGCTCCATCGACGAGGATGCAGCACCACCCGTCGGCGTGAAGCCGATGAGATCATCGAGGTCACCCCACTCGCTTTTTTGCGCGGGCTGCTCCTGTTTGGCCTCTTCCGGCTTTGTCGCCTTCTCCTCCGGCCATTCCCAGGCCAGCGGATCGGTGCCGTCGGCAACAGACGGCTCGGGTTTGTCGGCCGATGCCGTTACGGGGGTGACATCGCTCCAGTCCCACTGCGCCTCGGCAGCCGGCATGCGGGCGTCCGCAACCGGCGCGGCGTCCGGCACCTGCTCGTCATGTACCGGATAGACATCAGCAACGGGCTCAACGGCAGCGGCAGCCTCGGCGGGTTGCGCCTCCTCATGCCGCTCCGGTTCATGCCAGGATGGAACATAGTCGTTCGCCGGCTCGGCCTCGACCTGCCACGACGGCTCGACATGAGCCTCCACGGCAACGGGTTGCGGCGCAGCTTCTTCGACAACAGGTTCTTCTGAAACGACCTCCACGGCCGTTTCCGTTTCCACTTCAGGCTCAGGCTCAGGCTCAGGCTCAGAAGCCTGCTCCTGCGTCACGAAGGTTTCGGCCACGGGTTCTTCAACCGGCGGCTCTTCCACCACATTTTCTTCGGCGGGCTGCTCGGCGGGCTCTTCCACGACCTCGACGGCGGGCTCCGCCTCGACGGGTTGCTCTTCCGGCTCCTCGATGGCGGCGGGTGCTTCCGCCACCGCTTCTTCCACGGGTTCCGGCTCGACGGCCTCGACAATGGGTTCAGGGACGGTTTCCGGCGCAAGGTCGTCGGCGGGCAGCGCCTCGGCGTGCTCGCCTTCGACGTCGTTGATCGCCGTCTCGAGCTTGTCGAGCTGACGCTTTACGAGGTCATCGGAAGGGCGCGGGTTCATGGATTCGAGTTGCCGGCGGACGGCGCCGCGGGCCTTCTCGTAAACCTTCTGCCGCATCTCGGCATTGTTGTCCGAGAGGCCATCAACGGCCCTTCGAATGACTGCTACAAAATCCGCCATCAGAACTTTCCGTGGTGTCCGTGCGCTATCCCATTGGAATAGGGCACGGAACTGGTGTTAGGCTTGAGATTAATCCTCAAACGGGTCCGTCACAAGTATGGTGTCGTCCCGCTCCGGGCTGGTCGACAGCAGGGCGACCGGCGCACCGATCAGCTCTTCGACCTGACGGACATATTTGATCGCCTGGGCCGGCAGATCCGCCCAGCTGCGCGCACCGACCGTCGATTCTTTCCAGCCCTCGAGCGTGATGTAGATTGGCTCGACGCGGGCCTGCTGGGTCTGGCTGGCCGGCAGGTAGTCGATCTCCTTGCCGTCGAGCTTATAGCCGACGCAGATCTTCAACTCGTCGAGACCATCGAGAACGTCGAGCTTGGTGAGCGCGATACCGGTGATGCCGTTGGTCTTGACCGTCTGGCGCACCAGAACCGCATCAAACCAGCCGCAGCGGCGCGGACGGCCGGTGTTGACGCCGACCTCGCGGCCGACCGTCGCCAGATGCTTGCCGATCTCGTCGTTCAGCTCGCAAGGGAACGGGCCTTCGCCGACGCGGGTCGTATAGGCCTTGGTGATGCCGAGCACGTAATTGATCGCCGTCGGGCCGAGGCCCGAACCGGCGGCGGCCTGGCCGGCGACAGTGTTGGACGAGGTCACGAAGGGATAGGTGCCGTGGTCGTTGTCGAGCAGCGCACCCTGCGCGCCTTCGAACAGGATGCGCGCGCCGGAGCGGCGCTGCTTGTCGAGGAGATCCCAGACCCGGTCGATATAGGGCAGGATGTGGCCGGCGACCGAGGTCAGCTCCTCTTCGAGCGACTCGACGGAGATTTCGGCAAGACCCATGCCGCGGCGCAGTGCATTGTGGTGCGTCAGCAAGCGCTCGATCTTCGGGCGCAGCGTTTCGGGCTCGGCAAGGTCGATCACGCGGATGGCGCGACGGCCGACCTTGTCCTCATAGGCCGGGCCGATGCCGCGGCGCGTCGTGCCGATCTTGGTGCCGGTGGCCGAGGCTGCATCTTCACGCAGCGCATCGAGGTCACGGTGCAGGGACAGGATGAGCGGCGCGTTGTCTGCGATGCGCAGCACTTCCGGCGTGACCGCGACGCCCTGGGCGCGCAGCTTCTCGACTTCCGTGACGAAGTGGTGCGGATCGACAACCACGCCGTTGCCGATGACGCTGAGCTTGCCGCGCACGAGGCCGGACGGCAGCAAAGCGAGCTTGTAGCTCACGCCGTTGATGACGAGCGTGTGGCCGGCATTGTGGCCGCCCTGGTAGCGAACGATTACCTCGGCCCGTTCCGAAAGCCAGTCGACAATCTTGCCCTTGCCTTCGTCACCCCATTGAGAACCGACAACTACGACACTTGCCATTTCACCTATCCCGTTTTCGCGCGCGAGCGCTCTACCGTTTACGCACACGTACACGTGCGCCTGACACAAACCCGCGCATCTATACTGTGTTGTCTTTGGGAATGCGACCCTGTTATGACGGCCCACATCCGCTTTTTAAATGACATTTCGTGCTTTTTCACCTTATCTGAGCCACCCGCCGGCGCGCTTCGCCCAACCTCTTTCCCCATCCGGATCTTGCAGCTTGAATACGAAAGCCTATTTTTACCTGTGCATCACGGCGCTCTTCTGGGGTGGAAACTCGGTTGCGGGCAAACTTGCAGTCGGTCACGTCAGCCCGATGGTCTTGACGACCTTCCGCTGGATCGTCGCGCTCATCATCATCCTTGCCTTCATGACGCCACAGATCAAACGCGACTGGCCGGTGATCCGCAAACACTGGCTCCAGCTCCTGCTTTACGGCGCTATCGGCTTCACAGCGTTCAATGCCCTGCTCTACACGGCTCTCAACTATACCAGTGCCATCAATGCCGTCATCGAACAGGCGGGCATTCCCATGCTCATCTTCGTCTTCAACTTCGTGCTCTTCCGCATTCAGGCTTCGATCGCCCAGGTCGTCGGCTTCACCGTGACGCTCATCGGCGTGCTGGTAACAGCCGCTCATGGCGAATTCTCGGCACTCGCGGAGCTTGAATTCAATTTCGGCGATGCATTGATGCTGCTCGCCGGCATCGTCTATGCCGCCTATACGGTCTCCCTGCGCTGGAAACCGGCCCTGCATTGGCAGAGTTTCATTGCCGCGCCCGCCTTCGGCGCGCTCCTCAGCGCCATCCCACTCTTTTTCTGGGAACTGTCGCGCGACGCCGCAATCTTCCCGGATGCGGCCGGCTGGGCGATCGTGCTTTACGCCGGCATCTTCCCCTCCCTGCTCTCCCAGGTGCTTTATGTGCGTGGCGTCGAGATGATCGGCGCAAACAGGGCCGGGCTGTTCATCAATGCCATTCCGGTGTTCGGCACGCTGCTGTCCGTGCTCCTCATCGGCGAAACCATTCAAGCCTTCCACTTCGCCGCCCTCCTCTTCGTGCTCGGCGGCATCGCGATCGCCGAATGGGGCCGGCCCAAAACGGCCAGCTGAAAAGCGAAAGGCCCGCCGGAGCAATCCGGCGGGCCTTTCTGATTTCGCCTTGGGAGGGACGAGATCAGTCGACGTTGAAGACCAGCGGCTTGATCTGGCGGATGGCCTGATTGGCGCGCAGCTTGTTCAGCACATCCTCGGACACGGCGGCATCGACATAGAGCAGCGCGATGGCATCACCGCCCTGCTTGTCGCGGCCGAGCTGGAAGTTCGCGATGTTCACGCCGGCTTCGCCGAGCGTCGTGCCGATGAAGCCGATCATGCCGGGAACGTCGGTGTTGGTGATGTAGACCATGTGGTTGCCCACGTCGGCATCGAGATTGATGCCCTTGATCTGGATGAAACGCGGCTTGCCGTCGGAGAAGACCGTACCGGCGATCGAGCGGGTCTGGTTCTCCGTCTTGACCGTCAGGCGGATATAGCCGTCAAACACGCCCGTTTTATCGCGCTTCACTTCCGAGAGGATGACGCCCTTTTCCTTGATCATGACCGGAGCCGAGACCATGTTGACGTCGGCAACCTGCGGGCGGATGAGGCCGGCAAGAACCGCACTCGTCAGCGCCTTGGTGTTCATCGAGGCGGTCGCACCATCGTACAGGATCTCGATTTCCTTGATCGCGCTTTCCGTGACCTGGCCGACGAAGGCGCCGAGCACGTCCGCAAGGCGGATGAAAGGCTTCAGGATCGGCGCTTCCTCAGCCGTGATCGACGGCATGTTGATGGCGTTCGAGACGGCACCCTTGACGAGGTAATCCGACATCTGCTCGGCAACCTGCAGGGCGACGTTTTCCTGGGCTTCCGTGGTCGAGGCGCCAAGATGCGGCGTGCAGACGACGTTTTCCAGGCCGAAGAGCGGGCTTTCGGTCGCAGGCTCGACCTCGAACACGTCGAAACCGGCACCGGCGACATGGCCGGACTTGATGGCTTCGGCAAGCGCTGCCTCATCGACCAGGCCACCGCGGGCGCAGTTGATGATGCGAACGCCCTTCTTGGTCTTGGCCAGCGCTTCCTTGTTCAGGATGCCGCGGGTCTTGTCGGTCATCGGCACATGCAGCGTGATGAAATCGGCACGGGCGAGCAGATCGTCCAGCTCCACCTTCTCGACGCCCATTTCCTGAGCGCGTTCTGCCGAGAGGAAGGGATCATAGGCGATGACATGCATGCCAAGGCCGATGGCCTTCTTGCAGACGATGCCGCCGATGTTGCCGGCGCCGATGACGCCGAGCAGCTTGCCGGTGATTTCGACGCCCATGAACTTCGACTTTTCCCACTTGCCGGCCTGGGTCGACTGGTCGGCGGCCGGAAGCTGGCGGGCGACGGCGAACATCAGCGCTATGGCGTGTTCGGCGGTCGTGATCGAGTTGCCGAAGGGCGTGTTCATGACGATGATACCGCGGCGTGAGGCCGCCGGAATATCGACATTGTCGACGCCGATGCCGGCACGGCCGATGACCTTGAGGTTGGCAGCGGCGGCGATCAGCTTTTCCGTCGCCTTGGTGGCCGATCGGATGGCAAGACCATCATAGTTGCCGATGATCTCGGCGAGCTTTTCCTTGTCCTTGCCGAGCTTCGGCTGGAAATCCACTTCAACGCCGCGATCACGGAAAATCTGGACGGCGGTTTCCGACAGTTCGTCAGATACGAGTACGCGAGGTGCCATGAGAGGCCTCCTTAAATCGGTCTAGGGAGATGAGATAAAGGTGGCTTCGCCCGAAGGACGAAGCCGGTCGCGAATTCAGGCCGCAGCCTTGGAAAGCGTCGCCTTCTGGGTC
Source organism: uncultured Shinella sp. (assembly GCA_965650295.1). Lineage (GTDB taxonomy): Bacteria > Pseudomonadota > Alphaproteobacteria > Rhizobiales > Rhizobiaceae > Shinella. The sequence continues at coordinate 6,123 of CBFGOD010000089.1, forward strand.
TCGAAAGCCCAGGTCAGCCAGGGCATCAGCGCCTCGAGGTCGGCGGTATCGATGGTGGCACCGGCCCAGATGCGCAGGCCCGACGGGGCATCGCGATAGGCGCCGATATCATAGGCGACACCCTGCTTGTCGAGCAGGGATACGAGACCCTTGGCAAAAGCGGCCTGAGCATCGGCATCCAATGCCAGCACGTCCTTGTCGGCAATCGTCAGACACACCGAGGTGTTGGAGCGGGTCGCCGGGTCCTTGGCAAGGTTGGCGATCCAGTCGTTCTTCTCGACGAAATCGAAGATGACCTCGGCATTGGCATCGGCGCGGGCCATCAGACCCTTGAGACCGCCGACCTGCTTCGCCCAGAGCAGCGCATCGATGTAGTCCTCGACGCAGAGCATGGAGGGCGTGTTGATCGTCTCGCCCTGGAAGATGCCCTCAATGATCTTGCCGCCCTTGGTCATGCGGAAGATCTTCGGCATCGGCCAAGCCGGCGTGTAGCTTTCCAGACGCTCGACGGCACGCGGCGACAGGATGATGACGCCATGCGCGCCCTCGCCGCCGAGAACCTTCTGCCAGGAGAAGGTGACGACATCGAGCTTGGCGAAATCGAGGTTCTGCGCGAAGGCGGCCGAGGTCGCGTCGCAGATCGTCAGGCCCTTGCGATCATCAGGGATGAAGTCGGCATTGGCGACGCGCACGCCGGAGGTCGTGCCGTTCCAGGTGAAGACCACGTCACGGTCGAAATCGATCGTGGAAAGGTCGGGGAGAAGGCCGTAATCGGCCGTGATCTTGCGCGTGTCGGGAAGCTTCAGCTCCTTGACGACGTCAGACACCCAGCCCGAGCCGAAGCTTTCCCAGGCCACCATGTCGACGCCGCGCGGACCGAGCAGCGACCACAGCGCCATTTCGACGGCGCCGGTATCCGAAGCGGGCACGATGCCGATGCGGTAATCCGCAGGCACTTCCAGAACTTCACGGGTGAGATCGATGGCCTGCTTGAGTTTGGTCTTGCCGATCTTGGCGCGGTGCGAGCGACCGAGCGGTGCATCGGAAAGCGCTTCGAGCGACCAATTGGGACGCTTCGAGCAAGGGCCAGAAGAAAAATGGGTGTTGTTCGGACGCACGTCCGGCGCGGTGACGGTCTTCGTCATGATCGCTATCCTTCCAGATAGATAGCCCTTCGTTGGGGAAGGGTGTCCCGCCGCCATGAATATGGGAGAGGCGCTTTTTCGTCAAGCGGAATATGTCGCGAACGAAAAATAATCCGGCGCAATGGAAACGGCGCGCCGGTTGCCCGACGCGCCGCTGACCGGATGGAATGGAGATGGTTTACCAGGTCGTGATGCGAATGCCGGCGCGGATCTCGTGTTTCTGGAAACCGTCGTCGCGGCCCTTCGTACCGCTGGCGCCAAGGGTCTGCTCCACCGTACGATACTTGAACATCTTGCCGCCGGCCGTGTCGGAATAGCGATAACCGAGGTCGAGCTTGATGCGGTTCGTCAGGTCGACGGATGCGCCGGCCATCAGCGCATAGGTGAAGCGCCAGCTATCCTCGCCCGCCAGACTTTCTTTGGCATAGGTAGTGCCCGAGCAGGTGCCGGTGCCGTCTACGCAATACGGGTTGAACGTCATGTCGCCCCAGCGCAGATAGGTTACGCCGGCACCGGCACCGACATAGGGCGTAAAGCCGGCATAGGTGCCGAGATCGACATAGCCGTTGGCCATGACATTGATCGCGTTGTAATCGGCGCTGTGGCCATAGCCGCAACTTGTTCCAACCGGCTCGACGCTGTTGCAGCGTGTGCCGACGTTGGAATCGCCACTAAGGGTGCCGTTGAAGAAGTCGGTCGTCAGGTCGGTGCGCAGGAAATTGTTGAACTGATAGCCCATGCCCACGCCGTACGAGAACGGCTTGGAAAAGCGGGCGCTGTCAAAGCTTTCGTTTAACGTTGTGCCGCCGGACGAAAAGATCGTGTAGTCCGGCTTGCCGCCCTTCACCCAACCAGAATAGCCAAGGTCACCGCGCAGATACCAGCCTTCGGCGGCTGTGCTGCCGGAAACATCGATCTCAGGCGCGTTGATGATGTCAAGGTCACCGGCCATGGCAGTGGTGGCAATGAGGCCAGCAAAAATGGCGACGCCAAGCGGTGCGATACGTCGAAACATGGCTTCGATCCCCTGATGCCCGGACCTGCCGGCGGTTGTGGTCGGCGCGAGCGCAACGCAGATGTCGCAGCCCTATACCGTTGATTAACCATACTTCTTAAGGAATGAAAAAACGGTTAAGTGACACAAACCGAAACGCAAAAGGCCGCCCCGAGGGGCGGCCCTTGATGTCAATCCTGCAGGCGGAATTATTTGTAGACCGGCTGCTCGATCGGGATTTCTGCCGGCGGGATATAGGCCTGCTGGTCGCAACCGTTGAAGGAATAACGCAGACCGGCGCGGGCTTCGTGGCTGTAGAAACCCTTGTCGTAGCCCGGACCGCCGCCCGTGTTGTAGCCGAACATGCCGCCCTTGGTAACATGGCGGAAGCGATAGCCGACGTCGGCCTTCAGATTGCAGGTCACGTCGATCGACGTACCGGCCATGAGGGCATAGGTAAAGCGCCAGCTCTTCTTGCCGCGGTGAACGAAGGTCGGATCGCAGTTCGTCGGATCGCCGTCTTCGCACGACGTATTGTTGAGGTCGTTCCAGCGCACATAGGTGCCGCCGATACCTGCGCCGACATACGGCGTGAAGACACCGTAATGGCCGATATCGACATAAGCGTTGGCAAGCAGGCTGAGCGCGGTCAGGGAAGCGACGTCGGTGGACGTGCAGCTGACAGCCACGCCGCAGCCGCCGGAGGTGGAGCCACGGAAGCCCGACTTGAACATGTAGTCGAGCGTCACGTCCGTACGGAAATGATCGTTGATCTGGTAACCCACACCACCACCGAGCGTGAAGCCGCTTTTGAGGCTGGTGGAGTCGAATTCGCGAATATTGCCGTTCGAGCCCTGGAAATACTTCGCACCGCGCATCTTGTTGTAGGACCAGCCCATATCGCCGCGCAGATACCAGCCACCGGTCTCGACGACGGCTTCCTGAACCGGCGCTTCAATGACTTCGGGCTGGTAGATATCGGCAGCATATGCCGACGTGCCTGTCAGCAGGACGGCGACGACGCCACTCAAAACTTTCCTCATTGCCTTGCTCCAATAGGCTTCAAACTTGGCGCGGCCGGTGCGCCGGTCCCCAAGTCCCTCGATCAGGAATGGATAATGGAGAGGAAAGGTTAAGGGCCGATTAACTACAAAGATTTACCGTATTTGTTAACAAGCGTTCACGAGTTGGGTAAATTTCAAATAAAAACCACAGCATTGCAGCCATGCCGCCGATACTAACTTGCCAGGCAAAGAAAAAGCCGGAGCGAAGCCCCGGCCTTTTCGAAAAATCGTATCGCGTCGAGATCAGGCGGCGCTGCGCACCGCGCCGATGACGCTTATCAGTTCGTCGACAATGCGCTCCACCTGGCCGCGGTCGTCGCCTTCCGCCATGACGCGGATCAGCGGCTCCGTGCCGGAGGGGCGAATGAGCAGGCGGCCGTTTTTGGCAAGCTCGCTTTCCGCATCGGCGATCGCCTGGCGCACCGTTGCATCTTCCAGCGGCTTGCCGGTCTTGACCCGGACATTCTTCAGCACCTGCGGCACCGGCTCGAACCGGTTGCACACTTCGCTCACCGACTTGCCGCTACGCTTGACGCAGGCGAGCACCTGGAGGGCCGCGACGAGGCCGTCACCGGTCGTGCCGAAATCCGAGAGAACGATATGGCCGGACTGCTCGCCACCGACATTGTAATCGTGGTTGCGCATGTGCTCAACGACATAACGGTCGCCGACCTTGGTGCGTTCGAGGCCAAGGCCCTTATCCGTGAGGAAGCGTTCCAGGCCGAGATTCGACATGACGGTGGCGACGAGACCGTTGCCGCGCAGGATACCGTCCGCCGCCCAGCTTTCGGCGATCACCGCCATCAGCTGGTCACCATCGATGATCTTGCCCGTCTCGTCGATGATCTGCACGCGGTCCGCGTCGCCATCGAGCGCAATGCCGATATCGGCGCGCACTTCGTGCACCTTGCGCTGCAAGGTTTCCGGGTGCGTCGAGCCGCATTCCAGATTGATATTGAGACCATCAGGCTCGTTGCCGATCGTCACAACATCGGCGCCGAGTTCCCACAGGGCGGCCGGGGCCACGCGATACGCGGCGCCATTGGCGCAATCGATGGCGATGCGCAGGCCCTGCAACGTGACGTCACGCGGCAGCGTGCGCTTGGCATGTTCGATATAGCGGTCATGAACACCGTCGATGCGCTTGGCCCGGCCGATTTCAGCGGACTTGGCAAGCTGGGCCATCATGTCCTTTTCGAGCAGCTCCTCGATCTCCATCTCGAGCTCGTCGGAGAGCTTGTAGCCGTCGGGGCCGAAAAGCTTGATGCCGTTGTCGTAGAACGGGTTGTGCGAGGCTGAGATCATCACCCCGATATCCGCGCGCAGCGAGCGCGTCAGCATGGCGACGGCCGGCGTGGGGATCGGGCCGAGAACGAAGGCATCGATGCCAGCGGCGGTAAAACCGGCGACCATGGCATTTTCCAGCATATAGCCCGAAAGACGCGTGTCCTTGCCGATGACGACCCGGTGGCGGTGCGCACCACGGCGGAAAATGGTGCCGACGGCGATGCCGACGCGCATGGCGAGATCAGGCGTCATGGGGAAGGTGTTGGACTGCCCCCGGATACCATCCGTGCCGAAATAACGACGTTTCATATGTGCTCCTGAAATCGCCAGCTCTGGCGGCATTCTCTGATGCGCTCGGCTCGGGAGGTTTTTGCTCACCAAGCCCGGCGGGGTCATACATCAAGCCGCGAACAGGCGGAATAGTATAAATCCGCAACCCTGCCTTAACCTTAAGGCGCAGGACGAATATCCCGTTTCTTTGCCACAGAAGTCGAGAAATAGCATCAACCCGGCAGATCAGGAATGATTACAGTCCGTTACCGAAAGAAAACGGCCGGGAAAACTTCCCGGCCGTCTCTCATTGCCTGCGTTGTATTTATTGCGGCTGCGGTTCAAGCCCGCCTTCCGCCTCGCCGCCCTTCTTGTGGCCGGCCTTCGGAACGGCGGAGCCCCGGCTGGGCGGCGTGTCGTCGCCAAGGTCGCGCGCGGGCTTTTCGCCGCGGATGAGCGCCTTGATCTCGTCGCCCGTCAGCGTTTCATATTCGAGCAGGCCTTCGGCAAGCGCCACGAATTCGTGGTTCTGCTCGGTGATGATGCGCTTGGCCTCGGAATAGGCCTCGTCGATCAGGCGGCGGATTTCATTGTCGATCTTCTGCGCAGTGGCTTCCGAGACATTCTTCTGCTGTGCAACCGAATGACCAAGGAAGACCTCCTGCTGGTTCTCACCATAGGCGACCTGACCGAGCTGGTCGGAGAAGCCCCATTGCGTGACCATAGCGCGGGCAAGCTTCGTCGCCTGCTCGATATCCGAGGATGCACCCGAGGTGATGTTGTCCTTGCCGAAGGTGATCTCTTCGGCGACGCGACCACCCATCATGATGGCAAGGCGCGAGACCATCCACTTGTAGCTCATCGAGTAACGGTCGCCCTCGGGCAGCTGCATGACCATGCCGAGCGCACGGCCGCGCGGAATGATCGTCGCCTTGTGCAGGGGATCGGCGAGCGGCACCTTGAGCGCAACGATGGCATGGCCGGCTTCGTGGTAGGCGGTGAGCTTCTTTTCCGCCTCGGTCATGGCGGAGGAGCGCCGCTCGGCGCCCATCATGATCTTGTCCTTGGCGTCCTCGAATTCCTGCATGGTGACAAGGCGCTTGTTGCGGCGTGCCGCCATCAGGGCAGCCTCGTTGACGAGGTTCATGAGATCGGCACCGGAGAAGCCGGGCGTACCACGGGCAAGAACCTTGAGATCGACATTCGGTGCCAGCGGCACGTTGCGCACGTGAACCTTGAGGATGCGCTCGCGGCCGACGATGTCGGGGTTCGGCACGACGACCTGACGGTCGAAACGGCCGGGACGCAGCAGCGCCGGGTCGAGAACGTCGGGACGGTTGGTCGCGGCGATCAGAATGATGCCTTCATTGGCTTCAAAGCCATCCATCTCGACGAGGAGCTGGTTCAGCGTCTGCTCGCGCTCGTCATTACCACCGCCGAGACCGGCGCCGCGATGACGGCCGACGGCGTCGATTTCGTCGATGAAGATGATGCAGGGGGCGTTCTTCTTGGCCTGCTCGAACATGTCGC